>JBFWJM010000103.1:0-10428 GCA_050253205.1 Desulfovibrionaceae bacterium | reverse complement strand
GATGCGGTCAGGGAGTTTTTCAAGAGGTACGTGGAGCGATGAGCTACCGCTGCTCCGACATCCGCAAGCGGTGTGAGACAAAGGCCGAGGCCGACTTCCGAAGCACGAAGGAAACAATCGGATGGATCCGGCTCGACGGCAAAAAGGCCTGCCGGGTGACCATCCCCAAGGGACGGTGCGAGACACGGCCCGGGACGCTCAACAGCATCCGCAAACAGCTGGGTTTCGATTCCATGGACGACTTTGGACGGTTCATGGACTGTTCTTTGGACAAGGACCAGTATTTCGCTTTGCTGCAGGAAAAGAAATCCGACTGACGAATTGCCTTCTTCGAGAACGGAAAGGCCCCCGGATCGCTCCGGGGGCCTTTTTGATTGCGTATGGTTCGGGGCCGGGGCTAGTACATGCCGCCCATGCCACCCATGCCGCCCATGCCGCCGGGCATGGCCGGAGCGGCGGACTCTTCCTTGGGCTTCTCGGTGATGGCGCAGGCCGTGGTCAGCAGCAGGCCCGCCACGGAGGAGGCGTTCTGCAGGGCGATGCGGGTCACCTTCTTGGGATCGATGACGCCCGCCTTCAGCAGGTCCTCGTACTCGCCCTTGGCGGCGTTGAAGCCGATGGAGCCCTTGGCTTCCTTGACCTTCTCCACCACCACGGAGCCCTCAAGCCCGGCGTTGGTGGCGATCTGGCGCAGGGGCTCCTCCACGGCGCGGCGGATGATCTCAATGCCCGCCTGCTCGTCGTCGTCGGCGACCTTCACCTTGTCGAGCACCTTTCCGGTGCGCGCCAGGGGCACGCCGCCGCCGGGCACGATGCCCTCCTCGACGGCCGCGCGGGTGGCGTTCAGCGCGTCTTCCACGCGGGCCTTCTTCTCCTTCATCTCGGTCTCGGTGGCCGCGCCAACGTTGATGACGGCGACGCCGCCCACGAGCTTGGCCAGGCGCTCCTGGAGCTTCTCACGGTCGTAGTCGGAGCTGGTGGCGCCGATCTCGGACTGGATCAGGCCGACGCGCGCCTTGATGTCCGCGGCCTTGCCCGCGCCGCCCACGATGGTGCAGGACTCCTTGTCGATGACCACGCGGGAGCAGGAGCCGAGGTCGGAGAGGGTGATGTTCTCCAGCTTCACGCCCAGGTCCTCGGAGGCCACCTGGCCGCCGGTGAGGATGGCGATGTCCTGGAGCATGGCCTTGCGGCGGTCGCCGAAGCCGGGGGCCTTCACGGCGGCCACGTTCAGGGTGCCGCGCAGCTTGTTGACCACCAGGGTGGCCAGGGCCTCGCCCTCGATGTCCTCGGCGATGATCAAGAGCGGCTTGTTCATTTTGGCCACCTGCTCCAGCACGGGCAGCAGATCCTTCATGGCGGAGATCTTCTTCTCGTGGAGCAGGATGATGGGATTCTCGAACTCGCAGGCCATCTTCTCGGTGTTGGTGATGAAGTAGGGCGAGAGGTAGCCGCGGTCGAACTGCATGCCCTCGACGACATCCAGGGTGGTCTCCAGGCCCTTGGCCTCCTCCACGGTGATGACGCCTTCCTTGCCGACCTTGCTCATGGCCTCGGCGATGATGCCGCCGATGGTCTCGTCGTTGTTGGCGGAGATGGTGCCGACCTGGGCGATTTCCTTCTGGTCGCGGGTGGGCTTGGCGATCTTGTCGAGCTCGGCCACGATGGCGGCGCAGGCGTGGTCGATGCCGCGCTTGATGGCCATGGGGTTGCGGCCGGCGGCCACGAGCTTCACGCCCTCGGCGAAGATGGCCTGGGCCAGGATGGTGGCGGTGGTGGTGCCGTCACCGGCCACGTCGGAGGTCTTGGAAGCCACTTCCTTGACCATCTGCGCGCCCATGTTCTCAAACTTGTCCTCCAGCTCGATCTCCTTGGCGACGGTGACGCCGTCCTTGGTGATGATGGGGGAGCCGAAGCTCTTCTCGATGACGACGTTGCGGCCCTTGGGGCCCAGGGTCACCTTGACGGCGTTGGCGAGCTTGTCGACACCGGCCTTCAGTTTCTCGCGGGCCTTGGCGTCAAAAAGGATTTCTTTGGCCATTTTTCAGGTCTCCTTGAAATGTCTTGTGGGATGAATGGGTGGTTCCGGGCGAGGACGCCTGACTACTCGACAATGGCGAGGATGTCTTCCTCGCGCATGATGAGGTGCTCCTCACCGTCGATCTTGATCTCGTTGCCAGCGTACTTGGCAAAGAGCACGGTGTCGCCCTTCTTGACGGTCATCTTCGCGTCCTTCTTGCCGGGGCCCACGGCCACGACCTCACCCTTCATGGGCTTTTCCTTGGCCGAATCGGGGATGTAGATGCCACCAGCGGTGACCTGCTCTTCCTCAAGACGCTTGATGAGCACCCGATCGCTCAAAGGTTTCAGCTTCATTCCTCATTCCTCCAATGCATTGATGTGGGTTTTTTATGTTTCCGGCGCGGGACGCTGCCCGTGTCCGCCGGGAAGAAAACACTCCCGGCACGCGCCTCGTCGTGCTGGGCCAGAAATAAGCACGGTCGGTTTCCTGTCAACAGCCCGGCGGGGATTTTTTTCGCAAAAGCGCGGCAGCTTCCCCGCTCGCCGCCCTTGCTGGCGGCTTCGGCCCCGCTTTTGTCCTGCGTCGGCGGCCCGTCAGCCCGGCGAGAGCGGCGCGCCGCCGCCCCATTGGTTTCGCGGCGGCGAAGCTAGAAGGGAACGGGCGGTTCGTCAAGCTCGTCGAAGTCCACGTCCACGCCGTCGCGCCCGTAGAACGCTACCAGGTCCGCCAGCCTGCCCTGGGCCTCGTCCTCCAGGCGGCGCATGCCCACCTCGTCGAGCCGCCAGGTCCAGTTGCCCTTGGCCTCGCCGGGGGTGTTCATGCGCGCCCCGCTCCCCAGGCCGAGCAGGTCCTGCGCGGTGACCACGCACTGCCCGGCCACGGACTTCATGGCCAGCTCCATGAGCGCCCAGGCGGCGTTGTCCCCGGTGGCCCCGCGGCCCAGGTAGCGCCCCAGGCGCATGCGCGTTTCCCGGTCCGCCTCGTCCGCAAACCAGCCCGTGGCCGTGTTGTTGTCGTGGGTGCCCACGTAGACCACGGCGTCGGGCTCGTGGCGGTGCGGCGCGTTGGGGTTCTCGGCCAGGTTTTCCCCGAAGGCGAACTGCAACACGCGCATGCCCGGCAGGCCGAAGAAACGACGCAGCGCGGCCACGTCCCTGGTGATGATGCCCAGGTCCTCGGCGATGAGCGGCAGCGAGCCGTGCGCCCGGCGCACGGCCTCCAGCAGCTCCGCCCCGGGCGAGGCCACCCAGCGCCCCCGCACTGCCGTCTTCTCCCGGGCGGCCACCTCCCAGTACGCGGCGAAGCCCCGGAAGTGGTCCAGGCGCACCTGGTCGAACTGGGCGAAGTTGTGCCGCAGGCGGGAGGTCCACCATGCGTAGCCCTCGGCCCGGTTGGCCCGCCAGTCGTACACGGGGTTGCCCCAGCGCTGGCCCGTCTTGGAGAAGTAGTCCGGCGGCACGCCCGCCACCTGGAGGGGCAGGCCTGCGCCGTCGAGCTTGAAGAGCCTGCGGTTGCACCAGACGTCGGGCGAGTCGTGGGTCACGTAGATGGGCGCGTCGCCGATGAGGCTGATGCCGCGCTCCCCGAGCTCCCCCTTGAGGGCCGCCAACTGTGTGAAGAAAAGGTACTGCCCGAACTTGTGGAAGAGAATCTCCCCGGCCAGGCGGGTGCCGGTTTCGGCCAGGGCGTTCTCGTGCCTGTCGCGCAGGGGCGCGGGCCAGCGCCACCACGGCGCGCCGCCCAGGTCCGCCTTGCAGGCCAGGAAGAAGGCCAGATCGTTGAGCCAGAAGGCGTGCTCCTCCAGGAAGGCCCCGAACGCCGGGTCCGCGAGCAGGCCGTCGCGCTCGCGGTCAAATATCCGACGCAGCAGCCGCTCCTTGGCCCTGGTGGCGGACTCGTAGTCCACGGGCCCGGAGGCGGGCAGGGCTCCCTCGGCGGCCTCCCCGGGCGTGCACAGGCCGCCCTCCGCCAGGAGTTCCGGGCTCACTAGCAGGGTGTTGCCCCCGAAGGCGGAGCAGGCGGAGTAGGGCGAATTGCCGATGCTTGTGGAGGTGGGCCCGCAGGGCAGCACCTGCCAGTGGCTCTGGCCCGCGCGGGCCAGAAAGTCCGCGAAGCGCACGGCCGCCGGGCCGAGGTCGCCGATGCCGTGGGCCGTGGGCAGGCTCGTGAAGTGCAAGAGGACGCCGCTGGTTCGTTTCATGGCCGCTCCGCTGGGGTTGGAATGGCGGGAGTATGCCGGGGAGCAGGGCGCGTGTAAAGCTGCCCGGTGCGGAATTTGCATTCCGGTTCATGTGGACCCGGGGCGGCAGAAGCCGCCCCCCCACCCCCAAAAACGGCAAGCCAAGGAGACGTCATGGACAGCAGCGCCCTGCGCAGGATCAACGGTCAGGCCGCCACCCGCCCGCCCCACGACCTGCGCGTCGAGGTGGAGCACGCCCTGGGCGGCCCGGAGGCGGCCCGGCTCCTCGACATCGACTACCAGGACGTCTCCATCACCCCCGAGGGGGCCCGCATGGTCATGCGCGCGGCCAGGACCCTCGTGGAGCGGCACATGCCCGCCAAGGACCCCGCCTCCCTCACGGTGCGCGAGTGCATCGCCCTGTTCCTGGACGACGTGTTCTGGGAGGAGCGCTCCGGGGGGCTGGTGCTTTGCTCCGCGCTGTCCGGGGGCTCCGCCTGCCTGACGCTGCCGCGCCGCTGCTGGCGGGTGCGGGGCGTTCCCTCGCTGCTGCACTGAGCCCGCGCCGCCTCCGCACCCTGCGCCTTGGCCCCCCTGCACCCTCGCATTTCCATGCAGGCGCTTTGTCGCGTCATTCCGCCCAGGCGCTTCGTCGCGCCTTTGTTGCCGTCCGCCCACGCCGCCACGCGCTTGTCACGCCCTTGGCGCACGGTTGCCATGCACTGTTGACACGCCCGTAATACGGAACTCTCCCGGGAGGTTGGGGCACGGCCGCCGGGCCAGCCCCGCCGCTTTATGTTTACGAATGTAACGGGGCTGTGCTAGCCTCGACGGCATACGATTTCAACACGTCCACCACAGCAGTCCGCAGGAGCGAAACAGGCATGGAAGCAGGCCCTGAACAGCACAAAACCGCGCTTTTCGAACTCAAGCAGCCGTTCGACGACCCGTTCCGCCGCGCCTTGTTCGCGGTCATGAAGCGCCCGCTGGCCAGGCTCCTGTGCCTGAAGAAGATCAACACCCTCTACGAGGTCGTACGGGACATGGACTCCACAGGGAGCTTCATCGACCGCGTGCTCGACCTCATGAACGTGGACGTGCACCTCACCGAGGAGATGATCCGCAACATCCCGACCAAGGGCCCCTGCGTGCTGGTGGCCAACCACCCCTTCGGCATCATCGACGGCCTCGTCCTGCTCAAGGCCATGCGCGCCGCCAGGCCCGACTCCCTCGTCCTCGCCAACCACATGCTCGCCCTCGTGCCCGAGATGCGCGAGTTCATGATCCAGGTGGACCCCTTCGGCACCACCGAATCCACCGCCAAGAACATCTCCGGCCTCAAGGCCGCCCTGCGCTGGCTCAAGGGCGGCCACATGCTCGGCGTCTTTCCCGCAGGGGAGGTGGCCAGCCTCCAGGTCAAGCGGCGCATGGTCCGCGACCCGGCCTGGTCGCCCACCGTGGCGGGCATCGTCCGCCGGGCCAAGTGTCCCGTGGTGCCGCTGTTCATCAAGGGCCGCCACGGCGTGCTCTTCAACGCCCTGGGCCTCGTGCACCCGCGCCTGCGCACCGTCATGATCCCGCGCATGAACCTCAAGCAGGGCAACCGCGCCGTGGACGTGCGCATCGGCCACGCCGTGCCCGCCAAGAAGATCGCCTCCCTTGGCTCCGATCAGGAGATCATCGACTACCTGCGCTTTCGCACCTATGTGCTGCGCAAGTTCGAGCAGCGCCGCCGCGCCGGGGAACTGGCCGAGGAAAGGCCCTCCCGGCCCATCGCCGCACCCTGGCCCCGGGAGGAGGTGCTCGCCGAAATAGCCGCCCTGCCCGAGGAGCGCATCCTCGTGCGCAGCAAGCCGTTCATCGTCTTCGAGTCCAGTGTCAGCGGCAGGCCCGGCCTGCTCCACGAGATAGGCCGCCTGCGCGAGGAAACCTTCCGCCCCGTGGGCGAGGGCACGGGCATGGAGATCGACACCGACCGCTTCGACCTCACCTACCGCCACCTCGTGCTCTGGGACGAGGTCAACCAGCGCCTCGCCGGGGCCTACCGCTTCGGCAAGACCGACGAGATCGTCGCCCGCCAGGGCGTCAAGGGCCTCTACTCCTCCACGCTCTTCAAGTTCCGGCCCGAGCTCTTCGAGCACATCAGCCCGGCCATGGAGATGGGCCGCTCCTTCGTCTGCAAGGACTACCAGAAGAGCTACCAGCCCCTGCTGCTGCTCTGGAGGGCCATCGGCGAATACGTCGCCAGAAACCCCCACTACACCAAGCTCTTCGGCTGCGTTTCCGTGTCCAGCGACTATTCCGCTGTCTCCCGCGAGGTCATCGTGGAGTTCATGCGCAAGCACAGCTCGCTGCCCGCACTGGCCCACCTCGTCAAACCCAAGCGCCCCCCCAAACTCAAGTACATGAAGCGCCTCGACACCATGCTCCCCGAGGCCGCCTTCGGCGACCCCGAGGAATTGCCCTCCGTGGTGGGCGACATCGAGGTCGACAAGTCCATCCCCGTGCTGCTCAAGCAATACCTCAAGCTCGGCGGCAAGATCCTCGCCTTCAACATGGACCCCGACTTCGGCGACTGCATGGACGGGCTCATCGTGGTGGACCTGCTGCACACCGACCCCAAGCTCCTCGCCAGGTTCATGGGCCCGGAAAAGGCCGAGGCCTTCCTCGCCCACCATCACCAACCCCTGGAAAACAACAGCCACCACCCCGACGAACCCGACAAGGCCGCCTAGCCCTGACGGGCTTCCTCCTTCGAGCCTGGCCGTGCGTGAGCGAGAAGCCGCAGGGGTCCCTATCGGGCTTCCTCCTTCGAGCCTGGCCGTGCGGAGTGGGGACGCCGCAGGGGTCCCTGACGGGCTTCCTCCTTCGAGTTTGCCTGTACGTGAGCGAGAAGCCGCAGGGGTCCCTGACGGGCTTCCTCCATCAGGCTTTTGCATGCCGACAACGAAAAGCCGCTGACCCTTTCCGCTCCTGTCGCTTTCCCGCTCCCGGGCCGAGGCGCGGAGTTGTCGCGCGGTCCGGAATGCAATACACTGCCAGCATAACGCTTCACACGGCAGGAACACCATGGGCAAGCAGGAAGTCGTCGCCACAATCAGAAAGGTGCTCGAACGCCACCCCTACGTGGTCCGGGCGGAGCTGTTCGGCTCCCTGGCACGGGGAGGGGACACCCCCGGCAGCGACGTGGACATCCTCGTGGTCTATGACGAAAAACGCCCCAAGGGCTTTCGCGCCCTGTCCATCCAAGGCGAACTGGAGCGCTCCCTCGGGCGCAGCGTGGACCTGGTGCAGGAAAAACTCCTCTACGGCTGCGTCAAAAAGACCATCGCCACGGATCGCGAGTTGATCTATGAGCGCAGATAGGAACTACGTTGGCTTGATGCGCCTGCACTGCGAGAAGGTGCTCTCCAAGATGGACGGCAAGACCATCGAGGACTGGGGCAAGGACGAAAACCTGCGCGACGCGGTGTGCCTGCGCCTGCAACAACTGGCCGAATGCGTGAAAAAGCAGGTCCGCTGCGATGCCGACCTGCCCGCGCGCTTTCCGCACATTCCCTGGGATGAAATCATCCGTTTCCGCGACAAGATCGCCCATCACTACGAAGGGGTCGATTATGACATGGTCTGGGAAATCATCGAAACCGACATCCCGCCCCTGCACGCCGTGATCCTCGAACTCGATCACTCCTGAGCCCTACCGGACCCTGACGGGCTTCCTCCTTCGAGCCTGGCCGTGCGGAGTGGGGACGCCGCAGGGGTCCCTAACGGGCTTCCTCCTTCGAGCCTAGCCGTGCGGAGTGGGGACGCCGCAGGGGTCCCTGACGGGCCCTGACGGGCTTCCTCCTTCGAGCCTGGCTGTGCGTGGGCGAGAAGCCGCAGGGGTCCCTTTGGGGCTTTGCCCTTGCGGGCCGGGGTCAGCGGCTGAGCGCGGCCAGGAGCTCCGGCCAGGCCGCCACCACCCCGGCCCAGGCGTCGTAGCCCTCCGGGCCCGGATGGATGCCGTCATTTTGCCGCAGGGAATCCAGGAAGGCCTCGTTCCCTGCCAGGGCCTCGTGCGCGTCCAGCACGGGCACGCCCATCTCCCGGGCGATGGCCGCCATGCGCTGGCCGATCTTGCCCACCGCGTAGTTGCGCCCCTGGTCCGCCACGGGCGGCGGGGTCATGAAAAAGGCCTCGCCCAGGGCCCGGGCCTGCTCGAAGAGGCTCCGCGCGGCCGCGTCCGAGGCCTCCGGGGCCACCTCGCGCACGGTGTCCGCCGTGCCGAAGCAGAACACGAAAACAAGCTCCTCGGCCATGCGCCGGGCAGCCACCTCGGGCGCGAACCGCTCGGCCATGAGCACGCTGGTGTTGGCGCGCACGCCCAGGTTGTACGCGGAGAAAAGTTCTCTGCCGAGCCCGGCGGCCACCCGCCCGGGCCAGCCGCGCATGGTCGGGTCGCCCACGCCCAGCGTCAGCGAATCGCCGATGAAGAATGCCTGCATTGGGTCCGTCCTTTCAAGTTTGGTGCGCAAAGGCCGGAGCATGGGCCGGGCGGGCCCTGCGTGCAACCTCCGCGGGCGCTTGGCGTGTTAATCGCGCTCGCGCATGGTGATGTCGCCCACGTCGATGCGCAGGACCAAGGTGCTTTTCTCGAAGACCCTCTCGTCCATGGGCAGCGGGCCCTGCGCCCCTGAGAGGCGCTCCCACTTGGTCACCAGGGCGCGCATGCCGAAGCGGCGCTCCGGCTCCCCGTGGATCACCGTCACCCGGCCCGTGCCCGCCACGGAGCGGAAGCGGTAGCCCAGCTTGCAGGCCGTTTCCGCCTTGCGCAGGCCCAGGTCCGAAACCACCGTGAAGCCCACGCGCGGGTCCGCCTCCAGCAGCTCCAGCTTGCGGCCCGAGAGCCCGGAGTGGAAGTAGATGGCCCGGCCCTCCCGGGCGAAGTTCACGGGCACGCAGTACGGCCTCGGGCCGTCCTTGCCGGGCTGGTTCATGGCCAGGTGCAGCACCTCGGCCTCGTCGAGCACCTCGGAGATGCGGTTCCAGTCGTCGATGATGGTTCTGGGCATGGAATGTCCGTTCCGGTGGTTGGGGGTGGGATGATCGCGGGATGCTATAGGGGGGGCCCGGGCCGGTCAAGCTCTCTCGCTCGGCTGGCTCGGACGGCAAAAAGCGCCGGGCTTGACCTCCCCGGGCCGTGCGGTACAACCCGGGCATGCGCGGCAACGAATCTCCCCCCGTCCCACCCGCCCCCGTCCCACCCGCCCCCGTCCCACCCGTCGACGTCCCGGACATCTCCGTCATCGTGCCCGTGTGGCGCGAGGGCGCAAGCATCGCCTCGGCCGTGGGCATGGTGCTGGCCGAGCCGGGCGCGGAGTGCGTGGTGGTGGACGGCGAACCCGGGCAGACCACCCTGGCGGTCCTGCGCGAAACGTATCCGCAGGGGCATCCGCGCCTGGCGCTCCTGGCGAGCCCGCCCGGCAGGGGTGCGCAGATGAACGCCGGGGCCGCGCACGCCCGGGGGCGCATGCTCCTCTTCCTGCACGCGGACACGCGGTTGCCGGGCGGCTGGGCCGATGCGCTGCGCTCCGTGCTGGGCGCGGGGTTTGCGCGGTGCGGGGCGTTCTCCCTGCTTTTCGACACGGTGGAGGGGGAGGGCTCGGCGGGCACGCTGTCCAGGTGGACCGACAGGGCCTTCGGAGCCGTGTACGGCCGCTGGGCCACCCTGCGCTCCCGGCTGGATCGGCGGCCCTACGGTGACCAGGCGCAGTTCTTCGACGCCGCGTTCTTCCGCGAGCTGGGCGGCTACCCGGACCAGCCGCTCATGGAGGATGTGGAGCTCATGACCCGGGCGGCGCGCGCGGGGTTCCCGGCGTGCATCCTGCCCCTGGCCGTGGTCACCTCCCCCCGGCGCTATCGTTCCCAAGGCTGGCTGCGGCGGGGCCTGGGCAACCTGCGCCTGCGCGCGGCGTACGCCCTGGGCGCGGACCCGCGCCGTCTGGCCCGGCAATACCACGGACAACGCAACGACCCGGAGCGCTGACATGCCCGAACACCGCCGCCTGATCCTCTTTTTCCTCAAGTATCCCGCGCCGGGCGAGGTCAAGACCCGGCTGGCCGCGTCCATCGGCCCGGAGCGCGCCGCAGAACTGGCCCGGGCCATGGCCGAGGACATGCTGGACGAGCTGCGCTGGGTGGAGGAGGCGGACCTGGCGGTCTGCTTCGCCCCGGCGGAGCGCGAGGC
>JBFWJM010000102.1:0-10452 GCA_050253205.1 Desulfovibrionaceae bacterium | reverse complement strand
GGGGAGGATGTTCGGGAGGTGCGGGCGGCTCGGGCGCGGGAGGAGCGTTCTCGTGCCGCGACCGAGACGTGCGCGGACGGCGGGGCGATCCGAGCGGCGCGAAAGGCCCGTTGCCGCCCACGCACATACGGTCCCGGCCCTCACCCGCCCCTCCCGCGCCCGGCCTTGCGGCCACCAGTGCCGTACTCCCAAGGCGTCCGCGATCCCTCACCTGGCTGAACCCACCCCACCGCGACCCCACCCCGCACGAACGGCGATTGCGACGGCACCAACTCGCGGGGGTTCTGGGGGGCTGTAACGCAGATGCGACGCATGGGACCCTGCGCACGCGAAGCAACGCCGCAGACCCAGCGTACTCTTCTGCTACGTGAGGACCCGACGTGCCTGATGCAACAAGGCGATCGCGGGAATTTCACCGCCCCGGCACGGCTCGCGGGGCGGTCAAAAGGGGTCGGATGCCAGGCGCAAGCGGGCGCCGGGGCCGAAGTGTATGCACCAATACATGAGGATCCGGCGCACGCGAAGCAACGCCGCAGACGGCCCCTTTTCACCGCCCCGCCGACTGGACGAAATGGGAGGCGAGCCCTGGATGAGACCCAAAATGCAGATGCACGTAGGAGCCGAGGGTGTTGCCGATGAGCCAGCCCTCGGGGGGCAGCGCGCCCGCGCGGCCGCGCACGGCGTATGCGGGCTCGGCGTTGGCGGGCCCGGTCCCCAGGCGGGAGTAGTGGAACTCGTGGCCCCGGGCGATGGTCCCTGCCGGGCCGAGGGAGGTTTCGCGCTCCAGGGTGACCTCCCGGTAGCCCAGGGCGCTGCGGCCCTCCTGCATGACGGCTCCGGCGTCGAAGACCCCGCACATGGACAGGCTCCGGCCGTGGGGGCCCACCAGGGAACGCAGCAGGTAGAGGAAGCCGCCGCACTCGGCGTACACCGGGCGGCCGGAGCGGGAAAACTCCAGCACCTCGCGCCGCAGGGTGGCGTTTTGCCCGAGCTCGAAGCCGTAGAGCTCGGGGTAGCCCCCGCCGAGGTAGAGCCCGCCGAGGTTTTCGGGCAGGTGCTTGCTGCGCAGGGGGGAGAACTCCACAAGCTCGGCCCCGGCCTCGCGCAGCAGGCGCAGGTTCTCGTGGTAGTAGAAACAGAAGGCCTCGTCCCGGGCCACGCCGATGCGCGCGCGGGGGGCGGCATCGGGAGGGGCGACGGCCGGGGCGACGGAAAAGACGGAGGGAGAGGGTTCGGCGGCCAGCTCCAGCAGGCGGTCCAGGTCGAGGTGGGCCTCGGCCCAGTCCGCCAGGGCGTGGTAGGGCGCGTCGCCCTGCTCTTCCCCGGCGGTGACGAGCCCGAGGTGCCGCGAGGGCAGCTCGATGGATGCGTCGCGGTGCGGGCAGCCGAGCACGGGCACGCCTGGCAGGGCGTGCTCTAGGGCCTCGCGCACCAGGGCGGCGTGGCTGGCTCCGGCAACGCGGTTGAGCACCACCCCGGCGATGCGCACGCCGGGGTCGAACCGCGCATAGCCCCCCACCAGGGCGGCGGCGGAGCGGGCCATGGAGGCCACGTCGGCCACGAGGATCACTGGCAGGCCAAGGAGCTTGGCGAGCTGCGCCGTGGACCCGGCCTCGTCCGTGGCGGAGAAGCCGTCGTAGAGGCCCATGACGCCCTCGACCACGGCCACGTCGCCGTGCCCATGACGGGCGAAGACCTCGCCCACGCCCTCGTGCCCGAGCATCCAGCCGTCGAGGTTGTGGCTCCTGGCGGGGCGGCCGCCGAGGGCGGCGGCGCGTTCGTGGTGCCCGGGGTCGATGAAGTCCGGCCCGGCCTTGAAGGGCGAGACGGCCAGCCCCCGCCGGGCCAGCGCGCCCATGACCCCCAGGGCCACGGAGGTCTTGCCGCAGCCGCTGCGGGTTCCGGCGATGACGAACGCGCGGACGGGGGTCATGGAGCCTCCGGCGGCAGGGTCATGAAACCTCCGGCCCGGACTGGCGGGCCCCCGGTTCAGTCGATGCCCTTCTTGACCAGGTGGGCCTTGAAGGTCCTGCCCTCGGGCTGGTCGGGATTGATGGCCAGGGCGGCGTCCACGTGGACCCCGGCCTGGGCGAGGTCGCCTTTTTCATAGTAGGCGCGGGCGAGGTTGAGGTGCAGGTTCTCGTCCGCCTCGGCCAGGTCCAGGGAGCGCTTGTAGTAGTCGATGGCCTCGTCGAACATGCCCGCCTTGCGCAGGTTGATGCCGAACTCGTTGAACAGGTGCTTGTGGTGCTCCTCGAAGGCGGCGTCGATGCCCACGAGGCGCTGGAACACGTCCTGGGCCTTCTCCTTCTCTCCCCGGGCGATGTACACGAGGCCGATGCCGAAGTTGGCCCGGACGTTCTGCTCGTCGATCTTCAGCGCCTTGCCGTACTCGAACTCGGCGGTGAAGTGCTCGCCGCGCTTGCGGTAGCGGTCGCCCCGGGCCACGGCCTTGTTCAGCTCGCGCAGCTTGGGCAGGGCCTTTTCCTGCCAGACGGCGGGCTCGGGGAGGTAATCCGCCAGGAGTTCCTCGCGGTCTATGACGCGACGCGCGCCCACGGGCACGTAGCTGTCGCTCATGGGCTGGATGCCCACACGCGCCTCGTCCACGTTGTAGACGAAATAGTAGAAGGTCTGCTGCACGCGCTTGCTGGTGGTTCCGGTGCCGATCTTCATGCCCTTCTGTATGGAGAAGATGCCCAGGATATCCTCGGGCCCGGTTTGCGGGGTCTCGGTCTCGCTCATGCGCTCCTCCACGGGGGGCGTTGCATTGGACGGAAGGGGGCAGTGTACACGCGATGGGCCGGAAAGAGAAGCCCGGGAGGCTCACTCCCCCCCGCCGGGAGGCAGCACGCCCCCCCTGTCCATGAGCCCTGTGGCGTCCTCGGCGCTCATGGGCCGGGCAAAGAGGAACCCCTGGGCGAACTGGCACCCGGCGTCGGCCAGGAACTCCATCTGCGCCAGGGTCTCGACCCCTTCGGCCACCACCTTGTGCCCCAGGGAGACGCCCAGGGAGATGATGGTCCTGACGATGGCCCGGCTGTCGCGGTCGTTCTCCACGCCCATGACAAAGGAGCGGTCGATCTTCACGATGTCGATGGGAAAGCGCTGGAGATAGGAGAGGGAGGAGTACCCCGTGCCGAAGTCGTCGATGGACAGGCCCACGCCGAGGCGCTTGAGCCGATGGAGGATCTCACCGGCGGCCGTGGGCTGCTCCATGAGCGCGCTCTCGGTGATCTCCAGGTTCACCACCCCGGGGGGCAGGCCGCTCTCCCCCAGCACGCGCTCCAACTGCTGGAGCAGGTGCGGCTGCTTGAAATGCTTGCCCGAGAGGTTGAGGTTCAGCGCCAGGGGCTCGGGGGCGTCGAAGAACCGGCCCGGGAACGCCTCGCGCCAGAGGCGCACCTGGCGGCAGCCCATCTCCACCACCTGGTAGTCGATGGCGTAGACGAGGCCGGTGTCCTCCGCCAGGGGCACGAAGGCCTCGGGCATGATCAGCCCCTGCACGGGGTGGGGCCAGCGCACCAGGGCCTCGAAGCCCGTGACCGTGAAGTCCTTGAGCGAGACGATGGGCTGGTAGACGGAGGTCAGCTCCTCGCCGTCCAGGGCGCGGCGCAGGTCCGTCTCCAGCTCCATGAGCTGGAGCGCCTGGTCGTGCATGCGCTGGTTGAAGACCTTGAAGCGCGACTTGCCCAGCTCCTTGGCGCGGTACATGGCGGTGTCCGCGTCGCGCAGGAGGGATTCGGCCCGGGTGTAGTGGGAGGTGTGCAGCACGATGCCGATGGACGCGGAGGTGAAGACCTCGTTGTTCTCGATGTCGAAGGGCTTGGTCATCTCGTCGATGATCCGGCGGCCGATCTTGATGGCGTCCCTCGGGGCGGTGATCTCCTCCAGAAGCACGGCGAACTCGTCCCCGCCGAAGCGGGCCACGGTGTCCACGGTGCGGGCGCAGTTGGTGAGCACCCCTGCCGCAGCCACGAGCAGCTTGTCGCCGATGTCGTGGCCCAGGGAGTCGTTGATGATCTTGAAGCGGTCGAGGTCGAGGTAGAGCACGGCGAAGAGGTAGTCTTCCCTGCGGCGGGAGCGCTCCAGGGCCATGCGCAGGTGGTCCATGAACAGCACACGGTTGGGCAGGCCGGTGAGCGGGTCGTGGAAGGCCTGGTGCACGAGCTGCTCCTCGGCCTCCTTGCGCAGGGAGATGTCCTCCAGGGAGCCCTCGTAGTAGAGCACCTCGCCCCCGGGGCCGAGCACGCTGCGCGCGCTCTCCGAAACCCAGATGATCTTCCCGTCGCGCCGCCGGACCTGGTAGGCGTGGTCCTTCAGCTCGCCGCGCTCCTCCAGCAGCCCGAGGTACTGCTCGCGCTGCTCAGGGTTCACGTGGAAATGCTCGCCCCCGTCGTTCACGGCGTTCATGAACGCGCCGGGGGAGTCGAAGCCGAAGATGCGCGCCATGGCGGGGTTGGCGCTGATGTAGTAGCCGTCGGGCGAGAACTGGAAGATGCCCTCCACCGCGTTCTCGAAGATGGCGCGGTATTTCTGCTCGGTCTTCTTGAGCGCCTCGCCCACCACCTTGCGCTCGGCGATCTCGATCTTGAGCTGGATATTGGCCCGGGAGAGCTCGCTGGTGCGCTCCTCCACCTTGATCTCCAGCTCCTGCTTGGCGTGGGAGAGCTCGCTGGTGGCCTGGTGCACGCGGTCTTCCAGGCCGTCCACCAGGTCCTCGATCTCCTCGCTCATGGCCTGCATGGTCTCGGCCAGCTCGCCTATCTCGTCCTTGGCGTCGATGTCCACCCTGGCGGAGTAGTCCCCCTTGGCCACCAGCCGCGCATATTCCTGGAGCCGCTGGAGCGGCCGGGAGATGGTCCGGATGAATATCCAGGCCAGGGCCACGCAGCAGCCGAAAACCACGAGGGTGAGGGTCTGCTGGCGGACGATGGCCGCGCCGATGTAGCGCTGGATGCGCCCCAGGTCCATGCCCACGTGCACCCAGCCCACGCGGCCTTCGAGGATGGGCTGGGTGATGTGCAGGGTTTCGTCGCCCTTGCCCAGGTGCAGCACGCCCTCCTCGGCCACCCCCCGGCGCACGGCCTCGGCCAGCATGGCCCGGACCACCTCGGGCACCACGGGCACGAAGGTGTGCGCCAGGATGCGCCCGCGCTCGTCCGCCACCACCACGTGCGAAACGCCCTCGATGTCCACGTATTGGTCGATGCGCTGCTGGAGCCCGGCGGCGTCGCCCTCCAGGATGAGCCGCAGGTCCGACTCGGCCATGGTCCGGGCCAGGGCCCGCGCCTTGGACTGGTACTCCTCGATCATGTGGCTCTTGAGCTGCGTGGCGGAGATGAACGACGTGGTCGTGGCGATGACGCCGAAGACGGCGATCATGAACAGCAGGGTCTTGTTGAACAGGCTGATGCGCGTCACCGGACGAACTCCCGCCAACTGCGCAGCGGCACCAGCCGCCCCTCGCGCACCACGGTGTAGTGCACGCCGTGCAGGCCCTGGTTGCAGCCCGGGGCGAAATCGAGGTCCTCGCCCATGCCGAGGTCAAAACCGTCCAGGGCGGCCATGGCCTCGGGAATGCGCCCGGGCTCAGGGTCGTCGCCCATGCGCCCGAGCATCTCCGCCACGATCAGGCCGTTGAGGTAGCCCTCGAAGCTCACCGCGCTGTAGCGATGGGGGGCGTAGGGCTCGCGCAGGAGCGCCTCGGGCGGCATGGTGGCGTAGCGGTCCATGTCCGCCCGGTAGGCACGCACGGCCGGGAGGGTGACGTCCTCGTAGCTGGGGGCCACCTGGGAGAACACGATCCCCCGGAGGTAGTTTCTCCCGCTACGCTCGGATTCGGTGGAGAGCAGGCGGACCATGTTGTCCGGGTCGGCGAAGGAGACGGGGCACAGGGGCACGTCGAGCCCCAGCTCGCGGGCATCGCGTATGAACCCGGCCGAGGCCGCGTAGGACCCCACGAGGATCACCGCGTCCGGCTTGGAGGCCGCCAGCAGGCGCACCTCCGGCCCGTAGTCCCGGGCATAGGGGTCGCCCCGGTTGTAGGCCGCCTCGCCCGTCATGGCCAGGTCGCGACGCTCCAGCGCCCGGCGCACGCCGTCCCAGCCGTTCCGGCCGTAGGCGTCCGCCTGGTAGAACACCGCGATGCGCGTGCGCCCGGCATCCACGAGCCTGCCCACCAGCCCCTCGGTCTCGTCGAAGTACGAGGCGCGCAGGTTGTAGACGAGCCCGCCGTAAGGCGGGCCGCGCAGGGCCTCGGCCCCGCTGAAGGGGAAGAGCAGGTACACGTCGCGCGTCTCGAAGCGCAAGAGCAGCGGGAGCATGCGCGTGGTGGTGGGGGTGCCCACGTAGTTGAGCAGGGCGAAGACCTTCTCCTGCTCCACGAGGCGGATGGTGTTGCTCACGCAGGGGTCGGGGTCGTAGCCGTCGTCCAGGGCGGTGACGGCCAGGGTCCGGCCGTTCACGCCCCCGTGGGCGTTCACCCGGTTGAAGCAGGCCAGCAGCCCCCGGTAGTATTCAATGCCCAGGCCGCGCGTGGGCCCGGTGAACGCGGCGGACATGCCGAAATGGATGGTCTCGGCCCGGGCCGGGGCCGCCCCGCCGACGCACGCCGCCAAAGCCGCCCCCGCAAGCAGGGCGGAGGCCATCATACGGCGCGATGCGGAGCGGACTTTTCCCATGACTTTGCCACCTTGCCAAGAGGCCAGCAAAAGATCAATCGCCTTGTAATTCCGGGGCCGAGCCGCCGCCGTCCCTGCCCCCTGGGGCGTCGCCCAGTTTGCCGGATTCACCGGGTTCGCCGGGTTCCGTGCACCCGCCCCGGCCCGCCACCCAGCGCACCTGGCGGCACACGCCCATGAGCAGGTTGAACTCGTTGCGCTTGATGGTCAGCCGGGCGAGGAACCGCTTGAGCGGCAGCATCCAGTAGTCGGGGTTGTCTTTTCGCAGGAAGTCGATGTCCAGCAGGGTCTCGCGCAGGGCGTGGTGCAGGGTTTCCTGCTCGGCCAGGGTGATGGGCCGCTCGCCGGGGGCCGCGGCCGGGGCGAAGGGCGTGTCCAGCGACTTCTTGAAGCACTCGTAGAGCAGCACGAGCACGGCCTGGGCAAGATTCAGCGAGGTGCCCTCGAAATTGGTGGGGATGGTCACCAGCCCGGTGCAGAGGCGGGTTTCCTCGTTGGTCAGCCCGGCCTTTTCCGGGCCGAAGACCAGGGCCACCTCCGCACCCGCGCGGACCCGCTCGCAGACCACCTCCGCGCAGGTGGCCGGGGTCATGACCCCCTTGCGCCAGCCCCCGGTGCGGGCCGTGGCGCCGAAGGCCGCGTGCGCGCCCTCCAGGGCCTCGGCCAGGGTGGCCGTCACCCGCGCGCCCTCCAGGATGTCCTTGGCATGGGCCGTGGCCAGGGGCAGGGCCTTGGCGAGGTCGAAGTTCGGCGGGTCCACCACCACGAGGTCGGCGCAGCCCATGTTCAGGCAGGCGCGGGCGGCCATGCCGATGTTTTCCGGGTACTTGGGCCGGAACAGGACCACGCGGACGTTTTCGAGCATCCCCCCTCCTTGGCCCACGGCAATAGGACGAAGCAGGCGGGAAGTAAAGCCCGGCTCAGGCCGCCGGAGGCCCGGCCTCCTCCCGCAGGGGCAGGAATATGCGCCGATACATCCACCAGTACGCCGCGAGCCAGGGCAGGGTGTAGAGCAGCGTCATGAGCAGCGAGCCCATGCTGGCGGAGGTCATCATCTCCGGCGGCATATCCCGCATGACCTCCGCCGCGCCCTCGCCCCACATCTGCTCCATGGCCCGCCCGTAGGGATCCGTCATCTGGGTCACCAGGCCGGAGGCGAGATAGAGCAGGAGGATGCCGATCATCCCCTTGAGCCCGCTCAAACGCACCTGGAAGAACCTCCAGGTGAAGAGCGCGTAGAGCGCGGTGACGACCACCCAGTACAGCGTCGCCACGCCACCCGTGAGCAGGGCGCCGAAGAAGAAGGTGGGCATGGAGATGCCCCCGGGGGCGAGGCTTCCAAAGACATCCAGCACCAGCATGGCCACACCGGCGAGCAGGCCAAGCAGGTGCACGAGGCTCATGCCGAGGACGGGCAGGGGGCGCTTGTCCGTCCAGCGCCACACGGGGTCGCGCCGCTCCACCGTGGCCACCACGCTCGGGCTGCCGTAGAATCGGTAGACCACGAAGAGGGGAATCCCGAGCACCACCAGGGGAATGGCTGCCCCGAGGAGCAGTCCTGACTCCTCCCCCGGCTCCAGCATCCCGCTGCCGGAGGCGAGCATCGTGACCAGCCCCAGGATCATATACGCCATGAGGGCCAGCGCGAGGCCGGAAAACAGCCGGATGAGCGCCCTGCCCCAGCGGCGGCAGCGCATGGACCCGACCCCGAGCCAGAGGAGCAGGGCACCGGGCACCGCGACGATCCCCCCCGACAGCAGGGCCAGCCCCAGGGGCCATTCCTCCGGGTCTTCCTGCACAAGGTCCACGACAATGGCGCTCCCGCCCAGCAGCAGCAACATCCCGAGCAGCACGAACACGCCCCCGAAAAACCGCAGCCAACCCCGACGATCCTCCAACTCCTTCACCACTTCCATCCTGCTCACTCCCCTGTCCGATCCGTTGATTTGCGAAACACGCGCCGATACAAGCCTCCATACACCGAGAGCATCAGCGTCGAGACCACCACGCCGAACACCATCTGCATGTTCCCGGACGATGCCGCCCGCTCCGGCGCCAGCCCGGGAAAGAGCTCCGCCCAGGGGCCCACGAGCCACGTCACGAGCACGCTGGCGAGACCGAACACCTGGAAGGCCATCAGGCCCCACACTCCACGAACTCGCAGCAGCGCGAAATGCCAGCAGAAATACGCCTGCACCGCACAGGTCGCGGCCATATGGGCCGCCGCAGCCCATCCCGTCAGCGCCAGCCCGAAGGCCGGCATAGCCGGGGACGTGCTCCCGGGGATGCCCAGCACTCCCGAAAACCAGGCGACCAGAACAGCCCCGATCAGCAACCCCAGGGCGTGCAGCGCGGTCATGGCGACCACCGGCTCGGGCGTCCTGTCCACCCAGCGCTCCACGGGGTCGCGCCGCTTCACCGTGGTGCTCACGCTCAGGCTGCCGAGGAACAGGAACATGGCGGCATGCAGCAGAAAGACCAGCACCGCGCCCAGCAGGGCCCAGCCCAGGGAAGCAAGCTCCACGTCCAAAGCCTTGGACAACCCCCACAGGAGCACGAGCGCGGCCACCTGGAGCGGGAACAAGGACATGTACAGGAGGGAAACCACCCGAAGCACGGCCCTGGCCCAGCGCCGGACCAGGATGCAGCCGATGCCGAGCCACACGCAAAGCGACACGCACGGCCCCAGCGCCCCCCACAACAGCAGGTAGTGCCAGGTTTCGTAATGGTTGCGCCAGTAGGCGGGCCGCGCGAGCATCTCCCTGGTCATGTACACACCGAGCAGCAGGCACAGCCCGCCCGCCAGGACCAGCACGCCCCCGAGGGCCATGAGCCAGCCCCGTCGGTCCCTGACGCGGACCAGGACTTCATATTCCAGCATTGTCCCCCCGAATATTCCATCGGCCATACAGAATATTTGAGATGCCCGCAATACCTGTACAATCTTTGTCACCTGCTTGCGTCGATGCCCGGCGGGGCACAAATGCGCGGGGATTATACTTATTGATGAATATTTGCAAAGCAATACGCGTTGCCGGGCGCGCGGATGTCGCCCGGGCGACACTCTTCGGCCTTGACCCTGCATCCAAGCAGGAGCACCCTGCCCCTCTCATGCCCAAACACCTCACCCCGCACCGTGTCCGCCGCCTGGTCCAGTCCGGGTTCGCCCTGGCCAGCCTGTGGATCGGCTGGCGCTTTGCCGCGTTCCTGGCCTTCACCTCCGGCACGGGCCCCGAGGCCGCCCGGCCCGCCTCCGTGGAGGCCTTCCTGCCCATCAGCGCGCTCATGGCCGCCAAGCGGCTCGTGCTCACCGGCCGCTGGGACGCGGCCCACCCCGCCGGGCTCGCCCTGCTGCTCTGCTTCCTGTTCATGGCCTGGGCCTTGCGCAAGGGCTTTTGCGGCAACGTCTGCCCCGTGGGGCTCCTCTCCAACCTGCTGGCCGAGCTGGGCGGGCGCGCGGGCCTGGGCCGCACCCTGCCGCGCCGCGTGGCCACCGTGCTCCTCGCGCCCAAGTACCTGCTCCTCGGCTTCTTCCTCTACAGCATCCTCTCCATGCCTCTGGCCGGGCTGGAGGGGTTCCTGCGCTCGCCCTACAACCTCACGGCGGACGCCCGGATGTTTTTCTTCTTCCGCCATCCCGGGCCCGTGGCCCTCTGCGTGCTGGGGGCGCTGGCCGCGCTGAGCATCGTGGTGCGCAATCCGTGGTGCCGCTTCCTCGGCCCGTTCGGCGCGCTGCTCGGGCTCTGCTCCCTGGCGAGCCCCACGGCCG
>JBFWJM010000101.1:0-10482 GCA_050253205.1 Desulfovibrionaceae bacterium | reverse complement strand
AGGGGGCGGCCCTCCGGCTTGGCGTAGACCGTGGCGAAATGGGCCTTGGGCAGCATGTCGCGCACAAAGCGCGCGGTGCGGCCCGTGTCCACCAGGTCGTCCACCAGGAGCCAGCCCTCGCCGTCGCCCTCCACGGGCTTGAGCATGGCGGCCTCGCCCTGCTGCTTCCAGTTGTAGGAGGAGACGCACACGGTGTCGATGAGATGGATGTCCAGCTCGCGCGCGATGATCGCCGCCGGGACGAGCCCGCCCCGGGTGATGCAGTAGATGCCCTGGAACGGGCCGAGCTCCACCAGGCGCCAGGAAAGCGCCCGGCAGTCGCGGTGGAGCTGCTCCCAGGAAACAGGGAACATCTTGGTGTATCTGTCGTTTGCCAAGCCCACGAAAACCCTCCGAACCGTGCTGAAAGCCCGTTATGTAGCCGAGTTCCCCGGCAGGGGCAAGGGTGTTTGCGGCAAAGAATAATCACCAGAAAATTCACATCATTCCGTGCTGCTGCACGCCGATCCGCGATAGCTGAAGAGAAATTGCAGGATTTTCTTCACCTTCGGGGAGAAGAGCTTTTCACCCACAATGCCCCCTGCCGCGCGCTTGTTGATCTCCGCCAGCGTCGGATAGGGCTGCACCGCCCCGGCCATGTCCGTGAGCCGACCGCCCGAGGAAAACAGCGCCACCCACTGCGCCACCAGCTCGCCAGCGTGCGGCCCGGCGAGCTGCACGCCGCGCGGCCTGCCCCGACCGTCAAGCACGAGCTTGAGCCTTCCTGCTCCCGAGCCTTCGGCAAGGGCGCGGTCGTTTTCGGCGAAGTCCTCGTAGCGCACGGAATAATCGAGCCCGGCCCGCTTGGCCTCCCGCTCGTTCATGCCCACGCAGGCCAGCTCCGGGTCGGTGAAGGTGCAGCGCGGCATGAACGTGTAGTCCGCCTTCCTGGGCAGGCGCAGCACCGCGTTCGCCACCACGATGCCGCCCTCGTAGCCGGCCGCGTGGGTGGTCTGGTGGCGGCCCGTCACGTCTCCGGCGGCGAAGATGTGCGGCCGGGAGGTTCGCATGCGTTCGTCCACACGGATGCCCCTGCGGTCGTGGTCCACCCCGGCGTTCTCCAGCCCGAGGCCGGAAACGTTCGGCGCGCGACCGAGGGCCACGAGAATCTCCGCGCCCATCACGCGCATGCGCCCCCGATCCGTATCGCAGACCACGTGCTTGTGCGCCCTGTCGCGGCCGATGGACCCAACCTGCGCCGAGGTGGTCACGACCACGCTGTCGGCCGCGAGGCTCTCGCGCACGAGGGCGGCCATGTCTTCGTCCTCGGAGCTGAGCAACTGGGCCGAGCGCTGCACCAGCGAAACGCGCGAGCCCAGCCGTGCAAACGCCTGAGCCATCTCGCAGGCCACGGCCCCGCCGCCGAGGACGATGAGCGAGCTCGGCAGATGTTCGAGGTCGAAGAGCTCCCGGTTGGTCAGAAACTCGGTTTCCGCGAATCCCGGCAGGTCCGGAATCCATGCCCGCGAGCCCGTGGCCACCACTATGCTGCGCGCCGTGAAGCGTTTTTCGCCCACCTCCACGGTGTGCTCGTCGAGAAACCTCGCGGGGCCGAATTCCACCTGCGCGCCAAGGGAGCAGAACCGCTCGGGAGAATCGTGCTTCTGGATGGTCCCGACGACCTCCCTGATACGCGCGGCAAGACGCGGAAACTCGACTGGCGGAGGAAACACGGGCGGCAGGCCGAAGTTTTCCGCGTGCTGCATGAAATGATAGACCCGTGAGGCATGAATGAGCGTCTTGGAGGGCACGCAGCCATAGTGCAGGCAGTCGCCCCCGAGCCGCTCCTCCCGCTCGGCGAGCAGGGTCTTCGCCCCGAGACGCGCGGCCCCGGAGGCCACCGTCAGCCCGGCGGAGCCGCCGCCGATCACCAGCACGTCGAAATCATATCTCGCCATTCGTGTTCCTCTTGCTTGCATACCAGGCGAGCGCCTTGCGCGCCGCGAGGGGAAAGAGCCCCAGCAGCACGAAGGAAATGACGAGCCCGGGCGAGAGGATGCCGGAAAGCGAGGTGATCTCCCCCAGCTCGCTGCCCGCGTTGACGTACACCGCCGTGCCCGGCAGCATGCCCAGCTGCGAAACCCAGTAGAACGTGGAAAGGCGCATGGGCGTGAGGCCCATGCCCAGGTTGATGACGAAAAACGGCACCACGGGGATGAGCCGTAGGGAGAAGAGGTAGAACGCGCCCTCGCGCTCGATGCCCCGGTTGATCACCTCCATGCGCGAGCCGATGCGCGCGCGGACCCAGTCGCGCAGGAGAAAGCGCGAGGCCGCGCAGGCCAGGGTCGCGCCGATGGTGGAGGCGAAGGAGACCACCACCAGGGCCAGCGGCAGGCCGAACAGCGCCCCGCCCAGCAGGCCGAGCAGCGTGGCCGCCGGGAGGGAGAGGGCCGTGACCGCGACATAGATCGCGAAGTACCCGGCGATGAAGAGCAGGCGGTGGGCCGCGTAGGCCGCCTCCAGCCGCCCGCGCGATGCGCGGAACGCCTCCAGGGTGAAGACCTCGCCCAGGTCGAAGGCAAACCAGCAGGCCGCCAGCCCCGCGATGAGCAGGACCAGGGCCAGACGTTTCGCATTGGTGCTCATTTTCCTTGTTCCTCCAGCAGCCCGGCGCCCAGGAAGGCCGCGCCCCAGAGCCCGGCGTCCGGGTTGGAGACGTGCAGCACGGGCAGGGACGCGAGCATGTCCGCATAGTCGGGGTGATCGTGAAATTCGGCCAGGAACCCGGGGTGGTCGAGCACCTGGGGCAGATGCGCGGCCACCCCACCAGTAATGTGGAGCCCGCCCAGGGCCGTCACCGCCAGGGCCCAGTGCCGGGCCGCGCGGCCGTAGAACCGGGCGAAGAGCGCCAGGGCCTCGGGGCTCTTCGCCACCAGGGCCGGTGCATCCTCGGGCGCGGGGTCCTCCCCCGTTGCCCAGGCGGCAGCCAGGGCCAGGCCCGAGCCAGAGACGACATCCTCGTTGTCGCAGTACGCCACGCCAAGGCGCGACCGGGCGAAGCGCTCGAAGTCGCGCTCGTGCAGGTCGTGGCGGAAGGGAAAGGCCAGATGCCCGGCCTCGGAGGGCACGGCGGCCCAGCCCCCTCCCGCCGGAACCAGGGCGCAGTGCCCCAGGCCCGTACCCGCGCCGATGATGGCCACGGGCCGATCCGGCTCCGGGGTTCCCGGCTGGATGACCCTGGCACCGTCCACGGCGCTGGTGCGCATAGCCCAGGCCTGGGCCACGAAATCGTTGACCATGAGCGCCCTGCCCCGCTCCAGGAGCTTACGGAGCCCGGGGAGGCCAGGCGAGCGCAGGTCGATGTCCCAGTTGGTGTTGGGCGGATCGCAGTATGCGCCGCTGCGCACGGGCCCGGGCACGCCCAGCGCCACGGCGTCAGCTTGTGTGAGGGCAAGGGAGAAGCCCGCCGGGCCGAGCATGGCCAGCAGCTCCGCGAAGCTCGCGGCCGAGGCCGAGGCCAGGCGGCACTGCCCGAGCAGGGAGAGCCCCCCGTCGGTGGCCAGCCGGAAGTGCGCGAAGCGCGAGGTGGTGCCGCCGATGTCCGCCGCGAGGATGTGCATGCTCTTCTCCGGGCCCGAACCTAGCACATTCTCCCCCGGACGCAAGGCAAGGCGCAAGGTGAGGATCGCGTGAACACGCCGGGCCACGGTTCCCTTTCGGGCCGGGCTGGGGTAAGCTGCCGCCCACTTCAACCGAAAAGGAGCATCCGTATCATGCAATATCGTCTCCCCCTTTCCCGCGCCCTGCCCGTGGCGCTGTTCCTGCTGGCGCTGCTGCTTCCCGGCTGCGGCTACAACCAGATGCAGCTCAACGAGGAGGAGGTCTTCGCGGCCTGGGGCAACCTGGAGGCCACCCTGCAACGCCGGGCCGACCTCATCCCCAACCTCGTGGCCACGGTGAAGGGCTACGCCGCGCACGAGAGCGAGACGCTGGAAGGCGTCATCGAGGCGCGCTCCAAGGCCACGCAGACCACCGTGAGCCCGGAGATGCTCTCCGACCCGCAGGCCCTTGAGCGCTTCCAGGCGGCCCAGAGCGGCCTCTCCTCGGCCCTCTCCCGGCTCATGGTCGTGGTGGAGCGCTACCCGAACCTCAAGGCGGACACCCAGTTCACCAACCTCATGCACCAGCTGGAGGGCACCGAAAACCGCATCAACGTGGCGCGCCAGCGCTACAACGACGCGGTGAAGGCCTTCAACTTCTCCATCCGCAAGTTCCCCAACTCCATCACCAACATGGTGCTCGGGCTGGAGCGCAAGGAGTTCTACCAGGCGGACGAGGCCGCGCGCCAGGCCCCCACCGTGGACTTCGGCCAGGGCAGCTAGCGGAATGCGAAGAGCGATTCCCGCCCTCCTGCTGGCCATCGCCCTGCTGGGCCTGCCCTCGCCCCGCGCCTCGGCGCTGGAAGCGCCGGCCCTCACCGGCCGCGTCACCGACCTGGGGGAGATGATCACCCCGGCCATGGAGCAGAAGCTCACGGCCTTCCTGGCCGAGCTGGAAACCTCGGACGGCACGCAGGTGGCCATCCTCACGGTGCCCTCCCTGGAGGGGGACTCCCTGGAGGACTTCTCCATCCGCGTGGCGCACGACGCCTGGAAGCTCGGCCAGGAGAAGGAGGACAACGGCGTGCTGCTGCTCGTCTCCCGGGAAGACCGCAGGCTGCGCATCGAGGTGGGCTACGGCCTGGAGGGCGTGCTCACGGACGTGCTCGCCGGGTCCATCATCGACGACGTCATCACCCCGCGCTTCAAGGCAGGGGACTTCGACGGCGGCTTTGCCGCCGGGACGGCCGCCATCGTCCAGGCCGTGCGCGGGGAATACACCGCGCCCAGACAGCTCAAGGCTCGCGACGGCCGGGGCATCGGCGTCATCCTGCCGCTGGCCATCATCGTCTTCGCTGCGGCCCACGCCCTGACGCCCCGGCGCGGGCGTGTGGTGCGCACCAAGGACGGCAAGACCGTGGTGCGCGGAGGCGGCGCGGGCTCCCTGCTGCCGCTGCTGCTGCTCGGCAGCGCCCTGCACGGCCGCGACAGGCACGGCGGCGGTGGATTCGGCGGCGGATTCGGTGGCGGCTTCGGGGGCGGTGGCGGCGGCTTCGGCGGCGGCGGCGCCTCCGGCGGCTGGTAGCCCCACCATGCAAACCACACACCGCAAGGACAAACCATGAGTTCCGAAACCTTCCTCAGCCCGGAGGAGCAGCAACGCGTGGCGGACTGCGTGGCCCAGGTGGAGCTGACCACCTCGGGCGAGATCGTCCCGCTCATCGCCGAGGCCAGCGCCGAGTATCCCCAGGCGCAGTCCACGGGCGCGCTCCTGGCCGGGCTGCTCCTGGCCGTGGCGCTCTGCCTGCTGCTCGGCCGGGAGGACATGTGGACCGCGCTGGCGCTCTTCGTGGCGGGATACGCCGCTGGCTGGGCCACCCTGGGCCGCCTGCCCGCGCTGCGCGCCCGGCTCGCCAGAAGGGCCGAAAAGGCCGACGCCGTGGAGCAGGCCGCCCTGGCCGCGTTCCAGGCCAACGGCCTGCACGCCACGCGCGACCGCACGGGCATCCTCCTCTACGTCTCGGTGCTGGAGCGGCGCGTGCGCATCGTGGCGGACGAGGGCATCAACGCCAAGGTCGATCCCGGCACCTGGGACAGCGTGGTGGCGGACCTCACCGCCGCCATACGCCAGAACCAGCGGGCCGAGGGGCTCTGTGCGGCCATCATCCGCTGCGGCGAGCTGGTGCGGGCCAAGTTCCCCGTGCGTCATGACGACACTGACGAACTGCCCAACCTGATCCTCTCCTGATCCGCGCTCGGCAGATACGAACCAACGAAAAAAGCGCCCCGCTTCCTGCGGGGCGCTTCCTTTTCTCGGGACAGGTCTCCGGCTTACGATGCCCGGGCCTGGGCCTCGGCGCGCTTCTCCAGGGGCTCGCCGTCGAGCACGGCGGCCTCCTCGGCGCTCATGCGCTTCTTCTGCACGTAGTGCCGGGTGATGCTGCGCAGTTGCTCGGCCTTGCCTTCCCGCTCCGAGGGCGGCAGGAAGGAGCTGAGCTTCTTCTCCAGCTTGTAGGGGTTCTGCTCGCGGCTGATGGCCACGATGCCCTCCAGGATGATCTTCTGGTTCAGCAGCTCGCTGCCGGTGTTGCAGCGGATTGCCTCGGCCATGGGCGAGTAGACCATGTTGCCCAGCACCACGCCGTAGAGCGTGGAGATGAAGGCGATGGGGATGTTCTTGAGGATGATCTGCGTGTCCTGGATGCCCATGAGCAGGCCGATGAGCCCGATGACCGAGCCCGCCACGCCGAAGGCCGGGGCCACGCGCGCCAGGGTCTGGAACACGCGCTCCGACTGCTGCCGCCGGAGCTTGAAGAAGGCCGTTTCCGTGGTCAGAAAATCACGTATTTCCTGTTCCTTGTAGTTGTCCACCAGGAACATGAGCCCGTTGCGCAGGTAGGAGATGGTGGTCTTCTCGCGGAGCTTTTCCAGGGAGAGCACCCCGTCCACCTTGCTGCGCACGGCGATGTCGAGCAGGGCGGTGACGATCTGCTCCGGAGAAGGCTGCTTCCCGGAGTACGCGCTGCGGGCCACCTTGCAGGCCACGGAGAGGCGCTCGAAGGGGTAGCTCAAAAGCGCCGCGCAGGCCAGCCCGGAGAGCACCACCAGAAGGGCCGCCGCGTTCCAGTATGCCGCCAGCCCGCCCACGAGCATGAAGCTCCCGAGGAAGGCCACGAGGCTTACGGCCAGCGCGGCTCCGTTGCGCTTGTTCATTCCGGTCTCCTCATGATGCACCCGCTGGCTACGCGCCCACGCGGATGACGATGTCCACGCGGCGGTTGACGTTTTCATGATTGCTGGCCGTGGTCGGAACCTCGGGGGCGTTGTCCCCCCTGCCCACCACGGAGAACCGCCCGGGGTCGATGCCCGCGTTCTCGATGAACCAGGCGGCCACGCTCCCGGCGCGCCGCGCGGTGAAGGCGAAGCCGTCCACACCGCCGGGCTCGGAGGCGTCGGAATAGCCCACCACGCGCACGTCGCCGTGGCTCATGCGCAGGAGCTGGGCCACCTCCAGGAGGTAGCCCGCCGCACCGGGGGCCAGGGCCGTGCTGCCCTGGGCGAAGAAGTCGTCGCCGCGCAGGGTCACGCGGACGTCGTCCCCCTCCTGCAGGATGGAGACCCCCGAAGGGCCGGACTTGTAGATGACCTCGGGGTCGTCCCCGCCATGGCGAGCCAAAAGCCCGGCGATGGCGCCATCGAGCGCGGAGGGCAGCTCCGGCGCGCCCAGGGGCGCGGGGCGGTCGGTGAAGACGAGCATCACGTCCTTGTGCGTGGAGGCGTAGACGTACAGCACCACGAACAGCACGAACATGACCATCATCAGGTCGCTCCAGGGCACAGCCCAGGCAGTGGCCTCGGCTACGCCCTCCTCGTCGTACAGGTCGAACGCACGGGGATCCTCTTCATAGCGGTTCACATGTCGCATGGTCGCCTCTCCGGCTCGTGCCCGGTTGGGGGTTTCGGACACCATGGCGAAGCAATAAGCCTGCCATGCCGAAATCATCGGCGATATCAGCCGGGTGGCTACACGGCTTTGGATTTCTGAACATGGCGCGGCAATATTCCGACGCGGGCTTGCCCACCGGGCGACGAACCGTGCGCACTCTGGACCGGGCACGGCCCTGGCTCCGCGGGAACGGCCCCCATGCGGCCCGATCGTTGACGGAAGCGGAAACCGAAGGCAATCTGGCCCCTGGAGTAGCCCCATGAAAGAACCCTCCCGCGAATGCACCGGCCCGGCGGCGGAGCGCCCCGGCATCTACACCTCGCTCATGCCTCTCGTGCTCGCCTCGGCCTCGCCCCGCAGGCTGGAGCTGCTCTGCAACCTGGGCTGCGCGTTCCGCGTCTTGCCCAGCCGCGCGCAGGAGCCCCCCGCCGCCCCCGGGCAGGACCCGGCCGACTACGCCGAGACCCTGGCCGAGGCCAAGGCCCGGGAAGTGGCCGAACGGCTGGCAGCCGAGGGCGAACCGGGCGCGGCAATCATCGGGGCGGATACGGTGGTGGCCCTGGAGCGGACCGGGGAGCACGAGGGGGTCATCTTCGGCAAGCCGACGGACCGCCACGACGCCGTGCGCATGCTGGGGCTGCTCTCCGGGCGGACGCACGTGGTGGTCACCGGGTGCTGCCTGCTGCTGCCCGGCGGCGGGTGCGTGCGCTTCCATGGCCGCACCAACGTGCGCATGCGCCGCTCCACGAAGGAGGAATTGACGGCCTACGCCGCCACGGGAGAACCGGACGACAAGGCCGGGGCCTACGCCATCCAGGGCATCGGCTCCTTCCTCGTGGAGCATGTGGAGGGGTCGTACACCAACGTGGTCGGGCTCCCGCTGGCGAGAGTTTTGGAAGTCTTTTTATCCTGGGGTGTTGTGATTCATAAAGAAGATTAAAAAAGGGATATTCGGGGTGTTTTTTAGAGATTGTTTGCAGCAACGTCCCCACGAAATTCCCACTTTCGATCGGCTCATTTGGACTTGACGTTATTGAGGATCACAGATGTGCAATGAAGAAGAAAGACAGCTCATCAAGTTTTTTGAGTCTCAAGATATTCCGAAAAGTGCCTATGACTTCCACCCCTGCGGTAAGAACCATCCTCCAGATGCTCAGGCGCGAAAGGGGAACAACCTAATATCTATCGAACACACGAGGCTCGCCAAGCAACAGCAGAAAAGATACTCGGATTTGCGGAGAAGGATTTTGGACAAGTGCAGGCAGTTGTGTGATTGGAAGAAATACTCGGTACATGTATTATTCAAGCCAGACAAATTGCATTATCGCAACGTTGGACCACTAGCAGACGAAATATCAACAATCATTAATAGCCATTCGGAGTCCATAGGCCAAGACAGGGTGAGAATTGAGAGCGACAGTGTAATTCTATCCGTGCGGACAAGCCCTGAATTTGAACGGGATAAATGGAAATTTATTGAAGATACGTGTGGGTGGGTATCTCAGACAAATGATTCTCTTATTGAACGTATTTCTGCTAAAGAGAATCATCTTCCAAAATATTGCAATGACTATGACGAATGTTGGCTGTTGATTTGTTATGATCGATACAAGGCGCATGGATTTTTTGAGCTAGATCTCATAAGCCCAATAGAGACATCATTTGATAAGATTTTTATCATGTCGGAAGGTGGCATAGAAGAGGTCAAGCGAAGTTGACTCATATGCTGTGACGACACCGGAGGGCACAACGCGACGCCCCCTGGTGATGCCGAAACAGGCCCCGCGATTGGACCCCAGCCAGGGGATACTGCAACCATCGGAGCGACGACCTTGGAAAAACATCCCGTGGAAATGCAAATAGCAAGGGCGGACGAAGCGATAATCGCCGAAGACTTCGACACGTTGATGAGTATCTACACGGAGACGGCCCTGCTGGTCATCGAACCTGGCCGCACCGTCCAGGGAAAGGAGGCGATCCGCCAGGCCTTCGTGGCCATCGCCAGGTATTTCAAAAACGGCCTCCAGGTGCGGCAGAACGGGATGACGATCCTTGAAGCGGGGGATATCGCCCTGGTCCATGCCGACACGGTCGTCTCCGCCCCCAACATGCCCGAGACGGAACGCAAAGCGGCCTACGTGTTCCATAAAACGCCAGGAGGCGACTGGCTCTGCGCGGTGGACAACTCCTATGGCAACGAGGTCGTCGGCACCATTCAAGCACGAAAAAGCTGCAAATAGAAAAACTCGGCCACCGGGACCGTGCGCAGCGGCTCAAAGGGCAGCGCCGCGCACAATTCCTCGGGTGAATACCGTTGCCCAAGCGGCGGGCCGAAGGGCGTCTCCACCTTGGCCATTTCCACCACGGCGAGGGTTCCGCCAGGACGCAGCAGCCGCCGAAGCTCCCGGATGAAGCCCGCGAGCTTCTCCCGAGACTGCGCGTGCAGCACGGTGGAGAGGTACGCCGTGTCCACGCTCCCAGCATCGAGGGACGTGCCTTTCGCCATGTCGGCCGCCAGGGGGCGGATGTTCGAGCCCGCCGTCTCCTCCCGCAGCCGATCGACATAGTCCGCGTCCACGTCCACGGCGTGGACCACCCCGGCGGGGCCGACCTCTACGGAAAACAGCTTGGCCATGTACCCGGTGCCGCATCCGGCATCCAGAACCGTCATTCCCGGGGCAAGGGCCAGCTCGCGGAGGATGCGGTCATTATCGAGCAGGCCTTCGGAAAAACGCTTCCGGCGGCACTGCCGCCCGACCTGGGCGTGGGGGGTGTCGCGGTCCATGGCGGGTTTCCGTTCTTGTGACATGACGTGTTATTATTTCCATAATCGTGCCCCGTCAACCTCCGCCCTCCCCTTGCCACCTGATCCAGCCACGCTTCCTGACGCTTCCCCGCTTGCCCTTCCCGGGCAGGCGGTTTAGTCTGAAAACGCCGGGCTGTAGCCTGGCTGGCCCC
>JBFWJM010000100.1:0-10514 GCA_050253205.1 Desulfovibrionaceae bacterium | reverse complement strand
ATTTCTTTTCGGAATGGCACAACCTGTTTCGTCCCGCCCCGCTTCGTCCCGCCCCGCCCGGAAATGCGATCCGTATCTTCACCCGCCCGTTGCCCCAGCGCCGTCTTCTTCACCCGGCGGGTCTTGCCCGCTCCCGCTCCCGCCGCTATCCTCCCGGCCATGCGCCCCGCACCGAATCCAGCCAAACCCGAAACCATGTCCGATGCCCGGGCAGACAGCCAGGCCCTGAACGCCGCCTCCCGCTGGCTCGGGCCCGCGGTTCGGCAGCTGCCAGGAGCCGCGCTCCCCGGCAGCCCGGAGCGCTGCGTGCGCCGCTGGGCCGTGGTCCACGGTTCCACCGGGCAGGCCTTTGCCCTGGAGCGGCTGCACCAGGGCCAGCACGCGCCCCGCGAGGCCATCGCCCGGAACCTCGCCCGGCTGGACGAACGCGGCATGCCCGCGCTGCTACCGTACCTGCCCGTACCCGGCAGCGCCGGGGCCAGCCACGCGCTGCCCCACGAATTGAAGACCCATGTGCTGGAAACCCAGGGAGCCTGCTGGATGCTCGCGCCGCTGTTTCCCGGGGAGCCCCTGCCCAGGCCGGAGTTCATCGAGGACCCCGCGCGCGGCGAGAGCCTGGCGGAGCTGCTCCTGGCCCTGCGCGAGGCTGCCGGAGGAACCGAGTTGGAAGATGCGCGCCCCGGCCTCGACCTCACAGCCTACGCGGCCTCGCTGTTCATGACCCTCAAGCGCCGGGAGCCTGGCGTGGCCGCGCGGCTGGCCGCGCCCCTGCGCAACCTGGCCGGAGCCATGGACGAGCTGGAGGGCTGGCCCCGGGCGTTCTGCCACGGGGACTTCCACCCCCTGAACGTGCTCTGGAGGGAGGAGCGCGCGGCCGCGCTCATCGACTGGGAATTCTGCGGCATTCGCCCGGCGCTTTACGACGCCGCCAACCTCGTGGGCTGCGTGGGCATGGAGAACCCGGACGGCCTGGCCCGGGGCCTCGTGCCCGCGTTCCTGGCGCGGCTGGGGCGGGGCGGGTTCCTGCACGTCGAAGACTGGGACCGACTGGCCGCGCTCGTCCCCCTGGTGCGCCTCGCCTGGCTCTCGGAGTGGCTGCGAGGGGACGACCGGGAGATGATCGACCTGGAGCTGGACTACATCGAACTGCTCGCGGCGCACCGGGACCGCCTGGCAGGCATCTGGGCCCGGGCCGCTGCCTCGCCCCGGCCCTAGCCCCGCCCCCTGCCGGGCCCGGCGCAGAGCAGGCCTATGGCCCCCACCACCAGGGCCGCCCCGGCAAAGACCTCCCACCCGGGCCGCTCGCCCAGCACCAGCCAGGAAAGAACCAGGGACGAAATCGGCATCACCGCCGTGAACGCCCCGGCCGTGGCCGCGTTCACCCGGACCACCCCCCGGAACCAGAAGTAGTACGCCCCCACCGAGACCACGGCCCCGTAGTAGCCCACCACCAGCCAGCCAGCGAGGGTCACGGCCGCGAAGTCGAATCGCGCGGCCTCGGCCACGCCCTGCGGCGCAAAGCAGCAGAGCCCCAGCACGCTCACCCAGCAGGTGGCGGCCACGGGGGTCAGGGGCTCGCGGATGGCCTTGCGCAGCAGCAGGAACGCGGACTCCGACACCACCATGCCCAACAGGAAGAGCGCGCCCAGGAGGGCGTCGGCCATGGTGCCCGCCGAAGCACCCGCGCGCAGCACGCTCCCCACCCCGGGCAGGCCCACTCCCAGCACAGCCAGCCCCACCCCGGCCAGCCCGCGAGCGGCGGGGCGCTCCTGCAGCAGGAGCCAGCCCAGCAGGGCCATGGCCGCCGGGGTGGCCGCCAGGACCACGCCCGCCTCGGCCGCGCCCACGCGCTCCAACCCCAGCAGCAGGAAGGCGTTGGTGAGGTACACCCCGCTAACGGCCTGGGCGGCCAGCAGGGCGAGCGTCCGCCAGCGCACGCGAGGCAACCCGCCCTCCGCCAGCCAGACCCATGCAAGGGAAAGCAGCGATGCCGCCGCAAAGCGCAGGGCCATGGACAGGTGGATGGGAAATTCGAGCAGCACGAGCTTGCCCGCCACGGTCATGGAGCCCACGATGGCCATGGCCAGGAACAGGTCGAGGTGCGCGCGGCGTAAAGGAATGTGGTCGAATCGGGTCCGGGTCATGGTCGCCTCCGGCCACGACCATGCCTCTCCGCGCGTCAGGAGTCTTGAACGTCCTTGCGGTAGCGCGCGGGGGTCAGGCCCATGAGCCGCCGGAACCATCGCGTGAGGTGGGCCTGGTCCGCAAAGCCCGCCCCGGCTCCGGCCTCGGCGGGGGAGGCCCCGGAACGCAGGGCCAGCGCCGCCCGGCGCACGCGCTCCTGGTTGCGGTAGGCGTGGGGCGGCAAGCCGTAGTGCGTGGCGAAGGAGCGGGCCATGTGCCACGGGCTGAGCCCGGCCTCGGCCGCCAGCTCCGCCAGGGGCAGCTCCTCGTGGCAACGCTCGGCGAGCATGGCGCGTACGCGCTCCAAGCCGGGGTGCTGCCCGGTGGGTGCTGGTTCATGGGGGCCGTGCTCGGCGTGGCGGCGCATCCAGGCGCTCATGAGCCCCAGAAACCGCGTGCGCCCCTCCAGGGGGCCCACGCCCCCGGCCTCCAGCTCGCGGTGCAGCCGCGCCAGGGCGCGGGCCAGGGCGGGATCATGCAGCACGCCGGGGCCGAAACGCGGCGGCGCGTCGTTTTCCTTCAGCAGCGGGGCCAGGGCGGCGGGGTCGAGGTAAAACATGCGGTAGGCCCAGCCCTCGTCCCCGGCGGCGTGGCCGTCGTGGACCTCGCCGGGCACCGCGAGGTTCACGCTCCCGGCCGGGGCCACCACCTCGCGCCCCCGGTAGCGGAAGGCCAGCGCGCCGGATTCGATGACGCCCAGACAGTAGCCCTCGTGGAAATGGCGGGCGAAGCGCTGCCCCAGGAACCGGGCGCGCAGCAGCTCCACCCCGGGCAGAAACCCGGGCCGCCAGACCCTGGTCTGCTCTTGCTGCCGCATGCGCGCCTCCTCCCGGGTTGGTAGGCCCTCGGCGGGGGACTGGTCAAGGGGGCGGCAAGGGGGCCGCAAGGGAGCCGCAAAGCTGCGAGCCCCCGTCCGTATGCCGGGCGGGGGCTCGCGCAAAAGAGGAATCGAAATGTCAGATGCTGAGCCGCACCGGGCGGTAGGCGTCGCCCTGGTCCCGCCGGAAGGCCTGGAATTCGCCGAGGCAGCGCTCCAGCTCCCGGGCCAGGGCCGCGTCCAGCCCGGGCCAGTCCGCCGCGCCGCGAGCCACCACCATGCTCCCGCTGTTGGTGCGCAGGGCGACCTCGTAGCGCGCTCCGCCGCCCGCGCTCTCGTCCACGGAGATGTCCACGTGGGAGACGTGCTTGCGGATGCGCTGGAACACCTCGCGCACGCCGCGCATGTGGTCCAGGAACACCCCGCGCACCCCTGCCACCCGCTCGGGGCAGCGCAGTTGCAGGGGCTCCACGGGCTCCGGCAGGGTCAGGCCCGTCCAGCCCACCGCCACCACCATGGACAGCGCAACAATGCCCGTCAGGCAGAGGATTATGCCTTTCATGTCGCTTCTCCTGCGCTCGCGCCACCGGATCAGGACCAGGGACCGACAGTGGCGGCGCAGGAGGTCCCGGTGGCTCGTTCTCGCCGCCGAGCAGGAGAGAGCAAGGCGCGTACCAACGGCACGTGGAAGATTTTTATCCTGCCAAATAGAGGTGTTGGAAAGCTTCCGTCCGCGCTGGACGAGTCTGGGATGCGGCTCTGGGAGCGGTTGAGTCAGCGTCTTGACGCTGCATGCGCTCGAAATCAGGGGGAATCACCCAGGCCGCGAGAGGACGAAGCGCGGGCTGCGCCGGGCGGCGTATGGGCGGCGTGCAGTGGCCTCCGGCTCCGGTGGCTCCGGCGGCCGGAAGGGCCACGGCGGCCACAACGGCCATGAGGGCGGACCAACGCTGCAACCTGGCGCCGCGATCCAAGGCGGCGATTCATGGACTCGATCCAGGAGGCGGCCGATGGCTGGTGGCAGGCAGCGGCTGGCAGGCGGCTGCGGCCAGGTGGCTATGAACTTACAGTTATGCCCCGGAGTTCCCGCCCGGAGTTCTGGCCGAAGCGGCTGCCGGGCAGGTGCCGTCAGGCCCCGGGTTCGTCCGTACCCGAGGAGGCCTCACCGGGAGCGGGAGCATCGGCGGTGTCGAGATTGGGAACGTCTGGCTCGTGGGCGGCCGCTTCTCCAGCCGCCTCTTCAGCCGTCTCGCCGGGCTTTTCTTCGGATTTCTCTTCGGGTTTCTCTTCGGGTTCGGGGGCCACCCAGGGCTCGGGCGGCTCCATGTACCGCGCGAAGATGAGGAAGCCCGTGTGCGCCACCATGCGGTCTTCGGGCCGCAGCCGGTCGGCCACGGGCTTGTAGTGGCGCACCAGGATCTCCATGACCTCCACATCGGAGAACGGCCCGGCCTCCAGCCCGCGCAGCAGGTCGCAGACCTGGTTGGTGGTGGGCAGCAAAAAGCCGCACATGGCCCCGGGCACCACGGCGGCGGGGATGTGGTGCAGGTAGTCCCAGGGGGTGCGCACATCGAGGAAGAGCGCGTCCGCCCCGGTGTGGCGGAAACCCTCGGTGATGTCCGCGTTGACCATCTCCACCCGGTGGTCCAGGCCGATGCGGGCGAGGTTCTTGCCCGCCAGCTTGTGGAACTCCTCGCGCCGCTCGTAGGTGATGACGCGGCCCCCGTCGCCCACGAACCAGGCCAGTGCGGTGGTCAGCCCGCCGGAGCCCGTGCCCGATTCGATGACCGTGCTCCCCGGGCCGATGCCCATCTTGAGCACCAGATAGCCGATCTCCTTCGGATACATGATCTGCGTCTGGCGCTTGACGCGCTTGATGAGATCGTGGAGCGTGGGCTTGAGCACCAGGTACGCTCGGCCCAGGTGCGTACGCGCGTGGCCGCCGTACCCGGCGGCGGCGATGTCCGCCATGGAGAGGCGCCCGTCATGGGTGTGCACCTCCTGCGCGGGGTCGAGCTTGTGCAGATATCGCTTGCCCTTGGGGCTGATGAGAAGTACCAAGGCTCCGGTGTCGATCATAGGGGGGTCTCCTGGTTCGGTGGTCACCCCACTACGGCCCGTCACGTGATTAGTCAAGGTTTTCCCCATGGCCTACCGCTCCATCTTCGGACCCGTCCTCTCCGGCCGCCTGGGCCTCTCCCTGGGCCTCGACCTGCTCTGCCGCCCCGTGTGTTCCATGGACTGCGTCTACTGCGAGGTGGGCGCGACGCAGGAGCTGACCCTGGCTCGCGCGCCCTACGTTCCAGCCGAGGAGATCCTGGCCGAGCTGGAGGACTGGGCCGCCAGCGGCCGCCACGCCGAGATCGTGACCCTGGGCGGCTCCGGGGAGCCCTGCCTCAACTCCGAGATGGGCGAGGTCATCCGGGGGGTGCGGCGCATCCTGCCGGGCATGCCCGTGGCTGTGCTGACCAATTCCACCCTGATGACCGACCCGGCCGTGCGCGCCGAGCTGGCCCTGGCGGACGTGGTGCTCCCATCCCTCGACTCCCTGGTGGAGGAGGAATTCCGGCGCATCAACCGGCCCGTGCGCGGCGTCACAGCCGCCGCCATCGCCGAGGGGCTGCTGGCGTTCCGGGAGGAATTCGCCGGGGCGCTCTACGTGGAGGTTCTGCTGGCGGGCGGATACAACGACTCGCAGGAGAACCTCGCCCGGCTCAAGGCGTATCTCCCCCGCCTGCGGCCGGACCGCGTGGACGTGACCACCCTCTCCCGGCCCGGCACCCTGGTCGGCGCCAGGGCCGTGGCCCCGGAGGAGCTGGCGCGCTGGCGCGCGGAGCTGGGCGCGAGCACGAAGCAGAAAGACACCACCGGGAGCGCCGCGCAGGCGGCGACCCCCGCCCGGGCCCTGCCCCCCGAGGCCGCCAGGGAGATGGTGGAGGCTTCGCTTGCGCGGAGGCCGCAAACCGTTCTACAATTGATGCGAGCGCTGGAAGCCGACGAGAAGAGCATCCTGGACGCGGGCGGGGGCCACTCCCGCGACGGCAGGCGCACCTCCCAGGCCGAAGGTTCCCAGACCTTCCTTTCCCTCCGGCGCAAGTAGCGCCCGGGCCCGCCCGGCGCGGAACCATTTTTTATTTTTCCATTTTTTCACATTTTACCGCTACGAGGAATCCCATGTCCCCATCCAACAAACGGCAGAAGATGTACACCAGCGTGCTGCCCGGCGAACAGGCCGAGGTGGTGCTGGAGGAGGACGGCAAAGTCGTCGAATACTACGTGGAGATGTTCCACCAGGCCAAGACCAAGGGCAACATCTACAAGGGCTACATCCACAACATCGACAACGGCCTCCAGGCCGCGTTCATCAACTACGGCGCGGAGCGCAACGGATTCTTGCAGATAGACGAGGTCCACCCCGACTACTACCAGGGCTCCTACAAGCTGCCCAAGGGTGCCAAGTACCCGCTCATCCAGACCGTGCTCAAACCCGGCCAGGAAATCTTGGTGCAGGTGGTCAAGGAGCCCACGGGCAAGAAGGGCGCGTTCCTCTCCTCCTACCTCTCCCTGCCCGGCCGCTATTTCGTCTACACCCTGGGCCGGGGCCAGCACGGCGTCTCCCGCAAGATCGAGGACGAGAAGGAGCGCACCCGCCTGAAGAAGATCATCGACGAGATGAACGTCCAGGACGGCGCGGGGCTCATCGTGCGCACCGCGGGCGTGGGCCGCTCCAAGGCGGACCTGACGCGCGACTTCAAGTACCTCTCCCGCCTCTGGGAAGACATCAAGAAGCGCGCCCAGAAGCCCAAGGCCCCGGCGCTCATCTACGAGGAGATGGAGCTGACCACCCGCGCCGTGCGCGACTATCTCTCGGCCGACGTCGCGGAAATCTGGGTCGACGACAAGGACACCGAGCAGAATATCCAGCAATTCATGAAGCTCGCCTTTCCGCGCAGCACCACGCCCGTGCGCCTGCACACCGAGCCCAACAGCACCCTCTGGGAGCGCTTCAGGCTCGATAAGCAGATCGAGGCCATCTACAGCCGCGAGGTGGTGCTCCCCTCGGGCGGCAGGCTGGTCATCGACCCCACCGAGGCCCTCACCGCCATCGACATCAACTCCGGCAAGATCGCGGGCGAGCGGAACTTCCACAAGATGGTGGTCAAAACCAACCTGGAGGCCACGGTGGAGATCGCCCGGCAGCTCAAGCTGCGCGACATCGGCGGCCAGGTGGTCATCGACTACATCGAGATGAAGAACCCCAAGGACTGCCGCGAGGTGGAAAAGACCATGCGCCAGGCGCTGAAGAGCGACCGCGCCCGCACCGTGGTGGGCCGCCTCTCCGATTTCGGCCTGCTGGAGCTGGTGCGCCAGCGCATGGGCTCCTCGGCCCTGGCCGTAACCACCGAGCCCTGCCCCTGCTGCAACGGCACGGGCGTGCGCCGCAACATGGAGTGGCAGGCGCTCCAGGCGCTGAAGACCATCTTCCGGCTTCTGCGCCAGCCCAACTGCCCGAACCCCATGGTCTATGAATGCGAGGAGGAGCTCTGCCTCTACCTGCTCAACCACAAACGCGAAAAGCTGAACGAATTGGAGCGGCGCTTCAACATCGGCATCGAGATCGAAATCGAGATCGAGTACGTGGACTGACGCCATGGACGAACGCCTCCGCCGCTGCCCCAACTGCCGGGGGGAGAAGTTCTTCGTGGACCGCGGCGGTGCGCTGACGTTCGTGCGTGTCCGCTTCGGGGGCACGGTGTACGCCTCGCGGCCGCCGCACGGGGCGATGGAATTGCTCGAAGGCGAGGATCTCCACTGCACGGGCTGCGGCTGGCACGGCGGGCCGGACGACCTGCTGCCCCCGGCCGACCCCTGCGAGGACCAGCGCAGCAAGGGCGGCCCCTGGCCCGGGGGGCGGTGCGATGGCTGAGCGCGTGCTCGCGCACCTGTGCTGCGGCCCCTGCGCCATCACCACCCTGGAGACGCTCCTCGCCGAGGGCTTCGAGGTCACGGCCCTGTTCCTCAACCCGAACATCCACCCGCTCACGGAATACGCGCGGCGACGCGACGGGGCCCGGCAGGTCTGCGAACGGCTCGGCGTGAAGCTCATCGTCAAGGACGGGGAGTACGACCCGGTGGCCTGGATGCGGGCCGTGAGCTTCCGGGAGGAGAACCGCTGCTTCCACTGCTACCAGCTGCGCCTGGAGCGCACGGCGCAGATCGCCCGGCGCGGCGGGTTCGATGCGTTCACCTCCTCCCTGCTCTACTCCAAGCAGCAGAAGCACGGGATGATCCGCCAACTCGGCGAAGACTTCTCCGCGCCGAAGACACGCTTCCTCTATCGTGATTTTCGAGAAGGCTGGAAGCGCGGCATCGAGACCAGCAAGGAATGGGGCATCTACCGCCAGCAGTATTGCGGCTGCCTGCTGAGCGAGGCGGAGCGGTACCACGGGGAACTGGACCTCTAGCAGGAAGGGGAGAGCGCATGCCCAGAATATTCGGAGCAATGCCGCCCAAACCGCCGGACATCGACGCCCTGCCCCTGTTCCAGGGCAAGGCCGAGCGCGCCCGGGGCCTGCTGCTCTACATCCACGAGCCGTTCTGCCGCTCGCGCTGCGCGTACTGCTCGTTCCACTCCCAGGTCATGAACGAGGTGACCTTCTCCTGGTACGTGAAGCTGCTGACCCAGGAGATCGAGCTCTGGGGCCGAAGGCTCCGGCACCCCGCCCTGGCCACGGTCTACTTCGGCGGGGGCACGCCGAGCCTGCTCTCCCTGGACCAAGTGGCCCGGATCATGGACGGGCTGCGCAAGCACTTCGCCTTTGGCGAGCGCATGGAGATCACCTTCGAGGCCAACCCCGAGTCCACCCAGGACGTGAGCTGGTTTCGCGGGCTGCTCTCCCTGGGCGTGAACCGCCTCTCCCTGGGGGTCCAGTCCCTCACGGACAAGGACCTCGCGCGCCTGGGCCGCCCGCACAACGCCGCCATGGCCGTCTCCGCCTACGAGCAGGCGCGGCGCGCGGGCTTCGCCAACATCTCCCTGGACTTCATCTGGGGGCTGCCCGGCCAGCGCCTCAAGACCTGGCTCGACCAGCTCAAGACCGTGGCCCGCCTGGGGCCGGAGCACCTCTCCTGCTACAACCTGACCATCGAGGAGGGTACCCCGCTGCACCGCCAGGCCCAGGAGGTGGACCTGGAACTGGCCTCGGACCAGGAGCAGGGCAAGATGTTCATCTACGGGGCGGAGCTGCTCGAATCCCTGGGCTACTTCCAGTACGAAATCTCCAACTTCGCCAGAATGGGCTTCGAGGCCGTGCACAACCGGGGCTACTGGGAAGGGCGAGACTACCTGGGCCTGGGCCCCTCGGCCGTGACGACCATCGGCTCGCGCCGCTTCCGCAACCCGCTGTTCATGGACGAGTACGACGCCTCCGTGCGCGGCGGGGTCACGGGCATGGAGTTCGAGGAGCTGGACGAGCCCACGAGGCTCAAGGAGTGGATCATGCTCTCGTTGCGCACGAGCAAGGGCCTCGACCTCGTGGAACACCGCAAGCGCGCGGGGTTCGACCTGGTGAAGAGCTACGAGAAACTGGTGCAGGCGCTGATCCACAACGACCTGGCGCGCATCAACCGGGGCAGGCTGCGGCTCACCAAGCAGGGCATGCTCGTGTCCAACGTGATCATGGAGCGCATCGCCCTGGCGGACCCGCCCGCCGGAGCGCGGGCACCGGGCGGGGAGCAGGGGGCGGCGCGGCCCTAGCAGGCTGTTGAACAAGTGCAATCTGCTGCGTCAGCGAAAAAATCCAGACCGCTTATGTATGCGCAATACACTGCGCGTCCAGGATTTTTCACTTCCTTGCAGCTCACACTTCTTGAACGGCCTGCGAAAAATACGTTTTTCAACTGTCGGCTAGCCCCGGCCTTGCTTATTTCCAGGCCCGCCCATTTCCGGTCTTTGCAATCCTGGCCCATTCAAAACTTGCGCGATCAGTCCTGACGCTTTCAATCCTGACGCTATCAGTCCTGGCCCTGGAGAGCGAGGATGGGGTCGAGCCCTGCGGCGTGGCGCGCAGGCTTGAGCCCGAAGACCAGGCCGATGGCCAGGGCGCTGCCCAGCGCCACCCCGAAGGCGTGCCAGGAGAACTGGATGGTCAGGATGCCGAGGCGGGTGAGCAGCTGGCCCAGCCCGAGCCCCAGGAACAGCCCCAGCAGCCCGCCCAGGACCGTGAGCACCGCAGCCTCCACCAGAAATTGCAGCAGGATGGCCGAATGCGGCGCGCCCAGGGCCTTCTTGAGGCCGATCTCCGGTGCCCGCTCGCTCACGGAGATGGAGAACAGGTTCGCCAGCACGAACCCGCCCACGAGCACGGCGATGGTGGCCGTGACACCGAGAAAGACCACCAGCCCGCCCTTGAGCATGGCCATGAAGTTCAGCACCTCGTCGGCCGTGAGGATGGTGAAGTCGTCGTCGTCCTGCTCGCCCAGGCCGTGCAGGTGGCGGAGCATGGAGCGCAGG
>JBFWJM010000099.1:0-10540 GCA_050253205.1 Desulfovibrionaceae bacterium | reverse complement strand
TGCGGCCGAGCAGGCGCGGCAGGTCGCCGGGGGAGAGCTCGGGCCGCTCCCCCGTGCGCAGGAAGCGCACGTCCGCCTCGGCGAGCACGGCCCCGGCCGCGAGGTCCCGCGCGGCCACCACGCTCTATATCTGGAAGCTCCGGTAGCGATCGTCCGCCTCGGTGAGCGGGGCGAGCTCCCCGGCCCCCAGGGCGGCCTCCGCCTCGCGCATGAGCGCCACCCAGGCCCGGAACTCCTCCGGCTCCAGGGCGGCCTGGTGGTCCACACCCTTCTCGGCGCGGTCCAGGGTGATGTGCTTCTCCAGCAGGCAGGCCCCGAGGCCCAGGGCCGCGAGGTCGAGCACGCGGGCGGCGGGGTTCTCGGCGTCGGTGTGGTCCGCGTAGCCCACGGGCAGGCCGAAGTTCGCCCGCAGGAGGCCCATGCGCCGGATGTGCGCGTCGGCCACCGGGGTGGGAAAGTTCTGGACCCCGTGCATGAGCACCACGCGGCCCAACCCCCCGGCCGCGCGCGCCACAGCCAGCCCGCGCGCCACCTCGTCCATGGTGGAGGCCCCGGTGCCCAGGGTGAAGGGCAGGCCCGAGCCCGCCACCCGGCCGAGCACCCCGGGGTTGGAGAGGTCCGATGAGTTGAGCTTGATGGCGTCCACGCCGAGCCGGAGGGCCAGCTCCACGCTGGGCGGGTCGAAGGTGCAGACCCAGACGTGCAGGCCGCTGGCCCGGGCGTGGGCGTGGATGTCCGCCCAGTCCTCGTCGTCGAATTCGATGCGCGAGAGCAGTTCGTGGATGGGGTTGCCCGGCGTCACCAGCTCCGCCGTGCGGAAGAACTGGAGCTGCACGCCGTCCGCCCCGGCCGCGAGCGCGGCGTCCACGAGCCGCTTGGCCTTGCCCGCCTCGCCGTCGTGGGCGCAGGCCATCTCCGCCAGAAGATACGCCGGAAGCCCGGGGCCCACGGCCCGCCCGGCTATGCTCACGTGCGGCATGCTCATCCCTCCACCGTCATTTCCGTTACCATGGCCCGGACCCGGTCACGGTCCTCGCCGTGAAGCCGCCGCAGGGGCGCGCGCTCGTGCGCGGGCAGCAGCCCCCGGGCGTCCAGCGCCTCCTTGAGGGCCAGGTGCCAGCCCAGGCCCACGGCCAGCTCGAAGAACGGCCGCTCCTCCAGCTCGATGATCTCCCTCGCGGCCTCCAGCTCGCCGTGGGCGAGGGCCTCGTGGAAGGCCAGCTCCACCCCCGGGGCGAAGTTGCCCACGCCCACCAGCCAGGCGGGCTGCCCCCAGACCGAGGCGGCCAGGTGCGCGCGCATGCAGCCGCTGCCGCCGATGACGCAGATCCGCCCGGCGCAGAGCGTGTTGTAGCGGTAGGAGAGCCAGGGGTTGTTGCTCTCCTCCTTCATGCCCACGAGGTTCGGCAGCTCCATGAGCCGCTCGATGAGCGCGGGGGCGTAGTCCGCAGCCGGGCCGAGGCCCGTGCGCCCGGCGGGAATGGGCGCGAGGTGGATCATCACGCCCACATCGGCACCCTCGGCCAGGGTCTCGAAGTAGGCGTACACGGCGCCCTCGTCGTAGAACCGCTCGGGGTAGACCCCGAGCATGGCGTCCGCGCCGATGGCCGCCGCGTGCTCCGCGAAGCCCAGGGCCGAGCGCAGCGGGCCCGAGGGCGGCCCGGTGACGATGGTGTACGCCCGGCCGCCCACCGCGCGGACCACGGTCTCGTTGACCCGGCGCATCTCGGCGGGCTCCAGCAGGGCGAAGCGGCTGGTGCCCACGGTGACCATGATGGTGGCCGCGCCCTGGCGGACGAGCCAGTCCGCGTAGCGCTCCAGCGCGTCCCAGTCCACCTCGCCGTCCTGCGTGAACGGGGTGGGCACGGGGAACACGGGGCCGCGCACCGCGTCGAGGCAGGCCCGCTGCCGGGGGGAGATATGGGGTAAGGACATGTTCGCTCCTTGGTTCTAGAGGTGGTTTTGGGTCCACTCGCCCGCGCCCGCCCGCCAGACGGCCACAGTGACGCCGCCCGAGGGGCTGGCCGCGCCGAGGCCCACGGCCTCCACGGCCTCCAGGGGCAGGGATTCCGCGTCGAAGGTGTAGCTCCAGCGGCGGAACGGCTCCTCGAAGTCAAGGTTGTCCGCGTGGTATTGCCCGCCCAGGGTCTTCAGCGCCAGGAAGGGCTGCGGTCCGAAGGTGGGCTGGTCCGCCTCGATGCGCAGCACGTTGCCGCGCCAGGAAAGGTCGAAGGCCACGGCGTCCGCAGCCAGGCCCAGGGCCCGGCGCATGGCCTCGCGCGGGGTGCAGAGCCGGTAGGCCACATCGGGCCGGGCGCTGGCCGCGCGCTCCAGCATGGCGTGGACGTGGGCCACGTCCGGCAGCACGCTGCGGTGGTCGTGGTCCGCAAAGGCGAGGACCACGGGCTCGCCCGCCCCGGCCTGGGCAAAGGCGCGGTCCACCTCCGGCTGGGTGAGCACCCGGGCGCGGGCCCCGGCGTTGAGGCAGCGGGCGATCCAGCGGCGGCAGTCGCCCTGGCGCTGGTAGTCGTCGTGGTGCGGGTGGTACGGGGCCCAGCTCTCCGGGGCGCGCCGCCAGTCCACGAAACGGCCCGTGGCGCGGTCGGGCTGGGAGGCGTCCGCCGCGCCTCGCGGGTCGGTCCAGGCCTGGTTGGCGAAGTCGAAGGGCACGTGCTGCTCCAGGAACCAGTGGCCGTCGGGTCGGGTGGCGTTGAAGCCGGGCCGGTGCGCGCAGGGGAACCAGCCCCGGTCGATGATCCGCCGGGCGAGAATCCGGAAGATGGCCGTGTCCGTGGCGAACCAGCTGGTGGCGCGGTGGTTGGCCTGGCGGCTCATGGGCACGGGGTGGAAATGGAAGGCCAGTTCGTCCCCGGCTTCGGGGTGCGCGGCCAGGCGCGCGCGGTAGTGGTCGAAGACCACGTGGTGGCCCAGGGCGCGCCGCCTCGGGTTGGTCTCGAAGCCCACGTGGTCCATGCAGAACCAGCCCAGCACCCAGGGGTTGCCGAAGCTGTCGCGGTATCGGCCCCGGAATCCGGGGTTGAACAGCTCATCCAGGACAGTGTCCAGCTTGTCCCAGGTGTCGAGGTAGTCGAGTTGCTGCGGGCTGACCATGCGCGCGGCGGCCTCCTCCCAGCCGCCGAGATCGAACTCCCGGCGGCGCACACGCTCCAGGTTCTCCAGCGTGGGCGCGAGCTTCAGGCCGAAGGTCCCGGAGAGCCGCCCGAAGGTGGCCTCCAGGCTCTCGTGCAGCGGGCCCTCGGTATCCACACAGTGGACCACGTGGACCACTGGACGGGTGTCCTCAAATGCCATGGAACGCCTCCTTGCCCCGCCTGCGCCAGTTCTTCGGGTCCAGGGGGTCGGTGGGGAAGGCCTGGGCCCCACGCCCCGTGGCCCGCCAGTGTTCGAGAAATCCTTCCAGCTGCGCGTTTCCGGCCAGCAGGCGCAACGCTCGTTCCCAGTCGGCCCCGCGCGGCTCGGCCCGGGTTTCGGTCGCGTAGCCGAAGCGGCGCATGAGCCCCCCGCAGAGCCCCTCCACCAGGGCCAGCTCCCCGGGGGCCAGCTCTGCGCCCCGGGCCAGGGCGCGCTCCAGGTCGAATCCGCTGTCCGTGTTCTCGCCCGTGCCCTCGTCGGTGGTATTGCCGCGCCAGGGCTCGCCGTAGGCGTCCTTCCACGCCTCCCGGGGGGAGAGGGGGTGGGCGTCTGCCAACCCCAGGAACCGCCAGGCGCGCCGGGCCTCGGCCAGGGGCTCGCGGGCGGCGTCCTCGTAGCGCAGCACAAGCACCCGCCCGGGGTGCTCCCGGGTGAGCTCGTCCGCGTGGAGCATGGCGTCCAGGCAGTTGAACGCCGCACCGAGGTAGGCCGGGGGCGGGGCATAGGTGAAGCGCTTGAACGAGGCGAGCACGGCCCTCGGGTCGCGCAGCACGATGATCGCCCTGCCCTCGGCCATGCCCTCCAGAAACAGGGGCACCTCGCGCCAGAGGAGCTGGTTCTTCTCGGCCCAGTGCTCCACGCCGCCGCCCAGGTACAGGGCGCGCATGGCCGCGTCGTAGATGGCGCAGACGTGCGCTGGCCGCTCGTAGCCCTCCAGCAGCTCCAGGACCACGGCGGCGTCCAGCTCCGCGCCGTAGCGCGCGGTGATGCGCCCGGCGAGGTCGCGCACGGCCCGCTCCAGTTGCTCCCTATCGGCCGGGCCCGCCGTGGGGCCCGCCGGGAGGTCGTAGCGCCCGGCCACGAAGCGCAAGGCGTTGACCCGGTACATGGTGGCGCTGAGCGCCGGGTGGCCGTTCAGGCAATGCGTCACGAACTCCGTGCCCGAGCGGTACACGCCGGTCACGAGCGTCTGCGAGCGGCTCGCGGGGGGGAGCTCGCGCCGGGGGGTCATGCGCCCCGCTCCTCTAGGTAGCGCAGCATGCACTCGGCCAGGTGGAACTGGTATTCGTGGTCGATGTCGAAGGACCGCTCCGGGGGCAGCGCGTGGATCAGGGTCGGGGTGCCGAAGAAGGTGCCCGTGGCGAGGTACTCCTCCACCGTGGCGAGGTAGATGGAGCCGTTGGGCAGGTAGAAGCGCTCCATGTCCTGGCTGCGGGTGGTGCGGGCGTAGGCCTCGGGCTCGCGCATCTCGGCCAGGTGCCCGCCGATGGTTCTGAGGGCGAGTTGGGGGCGGTCGCTGTCGCTCACGCCGACGAGCCTGGGGCAGCGGCCCTTGCCCGCGCGGAAGCGGTCCACGGCCTCGGCCACGTCCGCCGCCGTGCGCAGGGGGCAGGTGGGCAGGCACATGCCCACCTCGTCCCAGCCGTGGGCCGGGAGCATGCGCTCCAGAAACTCGGCCACCACCTCCACGGCGCGGGTCGTATCCCCGGCGAGGCAGGGGGGGCGGCGGTCCGTGAGCGCGCCGCCGCGCGCCGCGATTTCGAGGATGCGCTCGTCGTCGGAGGAGACGTACACCGCGTCGAACCTGCCGGAGCCGAGCACGGCGTCCACGGTCCAGAGCAGCAGGGGCTTGCCGTGCAGGGGGCGGATGTTCTTGCCGGGCAGCCGCTTGGAGCCGCCGCGAGCGGGGATGACGCAGACGGCGCTCATGAGCGGGCCTCCGGGCGTTTGGCGGCGGCCGAGGTGGACGAGGAGGTCGGGGCGGCGGCGCGCTCCGCGGCCAGGTTCACCACGCGCACGTTGCGGTTGGGCGGGCCGGAGAAGCGCCTGGAGGGCGAGGGATAGCCCGGCAGGGTGAACTGCACCTTGTCCAGGCCGATCTCCCTGGCCAGGGCCACGGCGCGGTCCATGTCCTCGTCCGTGTCGTTCCAGGTGAAGAGCAGGTACTTCCAATACAGCTCCGTGTGCGCGCCCAGCTCCCGGCGCAGGGCCACGAGGTCGCGCAGTATCTCCATGGTCAGGTCAAAGCGGAAGTGGTCGGTCATGTAGCCCTCGGCCCCGCGCTGGTCCGAGCCATGGATGGAGAAGAGCAGCTTGTCCACGCCGGAGGCCATGAGCCTGCGCCGCAGGGCCGCGTCGGCCAGCAGCTGGCCATTGGTGGCGATCTCCACGAACATGCCGAGCCCCTTGGCGAACTCCACGAACTCCACGGCGCGCGGATGCACGAAGGTTTCGCCGTAGTTGTAGAGGCGGATGGCGTGGACGGTCTCGGCCGCGCCGCGCATCCAGTCCTTGAGCCTGTCCACGTCCATGAGCGGCTCGTTCCGGGTGGCGGGGATGTTCTCGCGGTACTGCATGCACCCCCGGCACTTGAGGTTGCAGACGCTGGAGAGCTCGATGACCACGCGCCTGGGGCATTCGGCCATTGCCTCGCGGCCCAGGCGCACGGTCTCCTCGTCGGGGAAGAGCTTCTGGTACTGGTTGGCCGTCTCGGGCGCGGCCTTGATGCGCGCGAAGCAGGTGGCGCAACGGGGCATGACCCCCGGGTCCACCATCACCGCCTCGAAACGCCGCAGGTAGTCCTCGCGCCAGGTGCCGAAGTCCACCTCCGCTATGGAGGCGTAGGCGTTCTCGCCCAGGGGGTCCATGCAGCAGGTGGTGATCCTGCCGTCGGAGAGGATGACGATCTCTTCCATGAATCGGCAATAGAGCTTCACGGGAATCTCCTCGGGTTCACAGTTCGGCGCGCAGGAGCGCGTCCAGGGCCTCGGCCCGATGGGTAAAGGTGTGCTCGGCCAGGGTCCTGCTCCGGCCCGCCTCGGCCATGGCCCGGGCCTCGGCCGGGTGGTCCAGCAGCCAGCGGGCCTTTTCCACTGCCTCCTCCGGGGAGGAGTAGACCGCCAGCTCCACGTCCGGCTCGAAGAGCGCGGCCAGGTCCGGGGTCCGGTCCGTGAGCAGGCAGGCCCCCATGCCCGTGGCCTCGAACAGGCGCATGTTGCCCGCACAGTCCAGGGAAATGTCGATGTGCGAGTTGAGCACCACGGCGCTCTCCCCCAGGGCGCGGAACATCTCCGTGCCAAAGAGCGGCCCGTGGATGCGCGCCTCGTCCACGCCTGCGGCAAGCAGCGCCTTCCTGTCGCCCGTATGCACGCGGATGTCCGTGTGCCCCATGACGTGGGCCAGGAGCTGCAGCCGCTCGGTGTGGTACTTGTCCGCGTTGATGACCGACCCGGAAAAGAGGAACCCGGCGCGGGGGGCCTTCGCGCCCGCGCGCTCCGCCGCCACCTCGGGAAAGCCGTGCAGAAACCGCCGCACGCGCACGCCCAGCGCCGAAAGTCCTGCCTCGATGGAGGCCACGTTGGTCAGGGTCAGGTCGTAGGCGCGGAACACGTCCGTCTCCCAGTAGGGCGCGCCGCACCAGCCCACCACCAGCCGAAGCGACGGGCAGGCCGCGCGCGCGGCCTCGAAGAAGGCGCGGTCAAAGGAGTGGTGGTCGTTGACGAGGAGCACGTCGGGCCGGAAGGCGGCCACCTGCGCCAGGGATATCTCCCGCAGGGGGTCGTCGCCGAAAGTGAAGCCGTGCTCCCCGGCCCAGCGGCGCTGCTGGGGCCAGGCATTGCCCACGGGCTCCCAGACCTCCCAACCCAGGGGCACGAGGGCCACGGTCCAGTAGTCGGCCCAGCCGTGGCACTGCTCCGCCAGGGCGCGGTGCTGCGCGGCGTAGGGCTCGGCCTCCAGGCCGGGCCGGGCCGCGTAGAAGCCCTCCAGGAAGGCGGCGTTGTTGGTGCACAGGCGCATCAGGCGCATGGTCCGGGCCCTCCCCCGCGCTCGTACGCGGCCACCACCGTGTGCCCCGCCGGGCGGAAGGCCGGCAGCGCGAACACCGCAGCCACCTCCCTGGCCAGGGAGACGGCCCGCCGCTCCAGCGCGGCGAACTCCGGCCCCAGGTCCACGAGGCCCATGGGCGCGGCGTCGGGGCCGCGTTCGGCCTTGAGCCGCTCCTGGCAGAACTTCTCGCAAAACCACGGCAGGTGCACGTCGCTCAACGGCTCGTGCGAAAGATCGACCAGCCGCATGCCGAACCGCTCCAGGGAGCGCAGGGTGCGGTCGGGCCAGTGGCTCGCGTGGTGCGGGGGCATGGCCAGGGGGCTGTTGGTCACGTGGCGCAGGAAGGAGTCGTGGCTCGGCACGGAGACGAGCAGCAGCCCGCCGGGCCTGAGCAGCGAGAGCGCCGCGCGCAGGAACCCGCCCGGCCGGGCCTGGTGCTCCAGCACCTGGAACAGGCAGACCGCGTCGAAGGGCTCGGGCGAGGATGCCGCGTACTCCGCCAGGGTCAGGCGCACGGGCTCGAAGCCGTCCACGCCGCCCGCCTCATCCCCTTCGCCATACGGCTCCAGGCCCACATACTCCCTGCCCGGGAGCATGCGCCGGAAGAGCCCTGCCCCGCAGCCCACGTCCAGCACGCGAGCCCCCGGGGCGAGCAGGGGCGCGCAGTGCGCGTACTCGAACTTCTCCTCCAGGTAGTACCAGCCGAAACGTTGCAGCGCCTCGTAGAACCGGGCCGAGCCCTCGGGCGCGGGGTCGAAAAACCTCAGGCCGCACGCCCCGCAGCGCAGGTACGCCAGCTCCGGGCTGGCGGCCAGGTCCGCCCCGGCGTCCACGCCCAGGTAGCGTTCGTACAGGGCGGCCACGTCCGCCCCGCGCACGCGCTCCAGCACCCCGGCCCCGGGCGCGGCGCACAGCGGGCACGCTCTGGCGGAGCTCACGCGCCCTCCCCGACGGCCCGCGGGCCCCGGCTGCAGCGCTCCACCCCTTCGAGCACGGCCTCGGCCACCCGCCCGACCTCCGCGTCCGTCATGCCCACCCAGCAGGGGATGTCGATGAAGCTCTGGAAGATGGCCTCCGAACGGGGGAAATCGCCGGGCTTGTAGCCGAAGCGTTCGCGGTAGTACGGCTGGAGCGGGATGGGCGGGAAGGAGAGCCGATGGTCCACGCCGCGCTCGCGCATGAAACGGGCCAGGCCGTCGCGGTCCACGCCCTTGTCGAGCGCCAGGCAGTACATGTACCAGGTGTGCCGGGTGGCGTATTCCGGCACGTGGGGCGTTCTGATGAGCTCGTGCCCGGCGAAGGCGGCGTCGTAGCGCGCGGCGATGGACGCCTTCTCGGCCAGGAACCACTCCACCCGCTTGAGCTGCTCCAGGCCGAAGGCGGCGGAGATGTCCGTCATGCGGTAGTTGTGCCCGAGCATGACGTGGACGTACCGCTCGGACTGGCCCTGGTTGCGCACGATGCGGCAGACCTCGGCCAGTCCGGCGTCGTTTGTGGTCACGAGCCCGCCCTCGCCCGTGGTGATGCTCTTGTTGGCGAACATGGAGAAGGAGTGGATCGGCGCCTGGGAGCCGACCTTCGCGCCCTTGTACTGCGCGCCGAAGGATTCGGCCGAATCCGCCAGCAGGGGCACGCCACGCTCGGCGCAGACGGCCAGCAGGCCGTCGTAGTCCACGGGCATGCCCTTGAGGTCCACGGCCATGACGGCCCTGGTGCGCGGGGTCATGCGCGCGCGCACGGCCTCGGGCTCGATGTTGAAGGTGCGCTCGTCCTCCTCCACGAACACGGGCTCGGCCCCGCAGTAGAGCACGGCGTTGGCCGAGGAGGCGTAGGAAAGCACGGGCACGAGCACTTCGTCCCCGGGGCCCACGCCCAGGGCGAGCAGGGCCGCGTGCAGGGTGGCGGTGCCGTTGCTCATGGCCACCACGTGCTCCACGCCGAGGTACTCGCCCACGGCGGCCTCGAAGGCCTCCACGGTGCGGGCCATGCTGATCCAGCCGCTGGAGATCTGCCTGCGCACGGCCTCGGCCTCCTCGGGGCCGATGTACGGTTTGGCTATGGGGATGAATTCCGGCATGCGGTCCTCACTGGTTGTCGTAATGGTTCCAATACCAGGGCGCGGTGCGGGCCAGGCCTTCATCGAGGGAGACGCGCGGCTCCCAGCCCAGGGCCCGCAGGCGGGAGACGTCCGGGCAGCGGCGCAGGGTGCCGCCCTTGGGCAGCGGGCCGGGCCGCAGGCGGACCTTCAGGCCCAGCTGCGCGGCCAGGCGCTGCGCCAGGGTGCGGATGCTCGTCTCCTCGTCCACGCCCACGTGGTAGATTTCGCGGTCCTGGCCGCTGCTGCCCACGGCGAGGATGCCCGCCACGGCGTCGTCCACATGGCAGAAGGCGCGGGTCTGGCCGCCGTCGCCCTCCACCTCGATTTCCACCTCGACAATACCCTTCACCTCCGGCCGGCTCCCCGCCCCCGCGCCGCGCGCGGCCTCGTGGAGCTTTTGCACCAGTTGGGGGATGACGTGCTTGAAGCCCATGGCCGGGCCGTAGACGTTGTGCGGCCGGAAGATGACCCGCCGCATGGGCGAGTCGAGCCGATAGTGGAGCGTCAGGAGCTCCCCGGCGATCTTGCCGCCGCCATAGGAGTAGCGCGGGTTCTTCACGTCCGGCACGCTGGCGGGCACATCCTCTGGCGTGGGCAGCAGCGGCGGGGTCTGGTAGACCTCGGAGCTGCTGGCGTGGATGAACGAGCCCACCCCCTCGTCCGCGCAGGCGTCCATCATGGCGAAATGCCCGCGAATGCCCACGTCGAGCACGAGGTCGGGCTTGGTGTAGAAGTATTCGGTGCCGTTGACGTAGGCGAGGTGGTAGACGGCCTCGCAGCCGCGCACGGCCTCGCGCGCGGCCGCCGCGTCGCGCACATCGCCCTCCACGATCTCCACCCGCTCCGCCACCCCGGCGAGGTTGGCGCGCACGCCCCGGGAGTTGTTGTCGAACACGCGGACCTCCGCCCCGCGCGCGACCAGCGCGCGCACCAGCGCCGAGCCGATGAACCCGGAACCGCCCGTGACCAGCACCCTACCCATTGCCGAGCCCTCCGTAGATGACACCCTCGCGGCGCTTGAAATACAGCGGCGAGAACAGGTTCCAGGAATCGAGGAACACCGCCGGGCGGCGCATCTCCTCCAGGCGGTCCGCCAGGTTCCAGGAGGCGTAGCTGCGGTGGTTGTTGAGGATGACCACCGCGTCCGCCCCGGTGAAGACCCCGGCCTCGTCCACGGGCGTGAGGCCCAGGGCCCGCAGGTCCGAGGCGGGCACCACCGGGTCGTAGGCGTGGACGTTCTCC
>JBFWJM010000098.1:0-10605 GCA_050253205.1 Desulfovibrionaceae bacterium | reverse complement strand
GTGGACTTCCGGGCCACCTACGCGGCGCGGATCTCGTTCCTGCATGTGTTCGTGAACCGCCCGGTGAAGCGGCTCATGGGCCAGACCAGGCGCATCGCCGCCGGGGAGGCCCCCCTGCCCACGGACGCGGGCCAGGCGGACGAGGTGGGCGAGCTGGCCCGGGCCATCCACCGCATGGGCGGCGAGATCAAGGAAAAACACGACGAGCTGGCGCGGCAGAAGAGCGAGTACCAGAACCTCTTCGAGGGCGTGCCCTGCATCATCACCGTGCAGGACAGGGACTTCAACCTCGTGTCGTGGAACAAGTACTTCGAGCGGCGCTTCGCGCCCCTGCCGGGGCAGCGCTGCTACGAGGCCTACAAGGGCCAGAGCTGCAAGTGCGCGGACTGCCCCGTGGAGCGGACCTTCGCGGACGGGCGCTCGCACGTTTCGGAGGAGACGGGCTACGGCCGCGACGGCGAGCCCGCCCACTGGATAGTGACCACCGCGCCGATCAAGAACGCGGAGGGCGAGGTGGTGGCGGCCATGGAGATGTGCCTGGACATCACCTCCCGGGTGCGCCTGGCCGAGCGGCTGGAGGAGAGCGAGCGGAAGTATCGCGCCATCTTCAACACCATCCCCAACCCGGTGTTCGCCCTGGACCCGGAGACGCTGACCATCCTCGACTGCAACGAATCCGTGGAGGCGGTCTACAAGGCCGCGCCCGCGAGCCTCGCGGGGACGAGCTTCCTGGAGCTCTTTCCCGAGGAGGAGCGCGAGGGCCGGGCCGCGCTGCTGCGCGCGGGCCAGGCCATCCCCCAGGCGCGCCAGATGACGGCCGAGGGCCTGCCCATGTACGCCTTCATCCGCTCGCGGCGCACGGAGCTCTCGGGCCGAGAGGTGCTGCTGGTGACCACCTCGGACATCACCCAGCGCCTGGAGACCGAGCAGCAGCTCATCCAGGCCAGCAAGATGGCCACCCTGGGCGAGATGGCCACGGGGGTGGCCCACGAGCTGAACCAGCCGCTCTCGGTGATGAAGACGGCGGCCACGTTCTTCATGAACAAGATCGCGCGGGGGGAGCCCATCCGCGAGGACGTGCTCCGGGCCATGGCCACGGAAATCGACGCGCACGTGGACCGCGCCAGCAAGATCATCAACCATCTTCGGGAGTTCGGCCGCAAGCCCGAGCCGCGCCTGGAGCCTGTGGACGTGGGGCGCGTGCTGCTGCGGGCGCTGGAGATCTTCCACCAGCAGCTCACCCTGCGGGAGATCGAGGTGCTCCGCGAGCTGGAGCCCGGCCTGCCCAGGGTCAACGCCGACGCCCACAAGCTGGAGCAGGTCTTCATCAACCTGCTCATCAACGCGCGCGACGCCATCGAGGAGAAGGCCGGGCGCATCCTCGACCCGGGCGCGGCCAAGCGCATCATCCTGCGGGCGCGCCGCGAGGGCGGGCGCGTGGCGGTGGAGGTGGAGGACACGGGCATGGGCATCCCCAGGGGGCTCATGGCCAAGATTTTCGAGCCGTTCTTCACCACCAAAAAGGTGGGCAAAGGCACGGGCCTGGGCCTGTCCATCAGCTACGCCATCGTGCGCGAGTGCGGCGGGGACATCGTGGTGGCCCCTCCCAGCCGGGAGGGCGGCGGCGCGCGGTTCGTGCTCACCTTCCCCGCAGCGGGGCATGGGCCCGATGCACCGGATGCGGACAGTGTGGAGAATGCGCCTGATGCGGCAAATGCGGGCGGCGGGGACAATGCGCCTGATGCACCTGTTGCGGGCAGCGCGGCCGCGCGGGCGAATGCCGGGAAAACGGATGGAGAAACGGACGGGGAAACGGGCGGAGGCTCCCATGCCTGAGCCGACGCGCGCGGCGCTCGCAGCCCCCGGAGCGGATTCGAGGGGCGAAACCGTGCTCGTGGTGGACGACGAACCCGGCATCCGCACCGTGCTCGGCCTGGCCCTGGAGGACAAGGGCCGCCGCGTGCTCCTGGCGGCCTCGGCCCTGGAGGCGCTGGAACTCTTCGAGGCCCACCGCCCGGGCATCGTGCTCACGGACATCAAGATGCCCGGCATGGACGGTGTGGCCCTGCTCAAGGAACTCAAGGACATGGACCCCAACGTGGAGGTGATCATGGTCACCGGGCACGGGGACATGGACCTGGCCGTGGCCTCCATGCGCCACGGCTCCTCGGACTTCATCACCAAACCCGTGGCCGACGAGGCCCTGGATGTGGCCCTGGCCCGGGCCGGGGAGCGCCTCGCCCTGCGCGAGGCCCTGCGCCGCCACACCGAGGAGCTGGAACGGCTCGTGCAGGAGCGCACGGCCGAACTGCTGGCCGCCGAGCGGCTGGCCGCGGCCGGGCGGGCCGTGGCCGACCTCTCCCACGCCATCAAGAACATCGCCTCGGGGTTGGAGGGCGGCATGTTCGTGCTCGGCAAGGGCATCGAGCTGGAGGAGCGGCGCTACCTGCTGGAGGGCTGGGAGATGATCGGCGGCGGGGTGGAGCGCATCCGCGCCCTGGCCCTGGCCCTGCTCCAGCACGCCCGCTTCGCCCGGGCCGAACTCCGGGAATGCGACCCGGCGGAGCCCGCCAGGGAGGCCGCGCGCCTGCTCGCCGCCCGGGCGGAGGCCGAGGGCGTCGAACTTGATCTCGATATTCATCTCGCCCGTGATGACGACCGTAACCTGGCCGCATCGGATGGACCGACGGCGAACCTGGACCCCGACGGCGTGGTCCGCCTGCTGCTCAACCTGCTGGAGAACGGCCTGGACGCCTGCGCTGCCGGAGAGAATGACGGCGACGGCTCCGGGGCACGGACGCGCCCCCACGTGCGCCCCCACGTGCGCCTCTCCCTGCGGATCGAGGACGGCTGTGCCGTGTACCGCGTGGCGGACACGGGCGCGGGCCTCTCCCCGGAGGCCAGGGCCCGGGCCTTCGAGGAATTCTTCTCCACCAAGGGCGCGGGCGGCACGGGCGTGGGGCTCATGACCTGCCGGGCCATCGCCCGGGCCCACGGCGGGGACGTGGAACTGTCGGGCAACCCCGGCGGAACCGGGACCCTGGCCACGGTGCGCCTGCCCCTGCGGGGCCCCTCGGCGACAACGGGCAGGGGCTGACGAACCCGGCGGGACCTCCTCCCGCCCTCTTCCCGCTCCCTCGCTTCGCCTCTGCGCTCCCCCCTCTTCATCTCACTCCGCTCTCTTCATCTCACGTTCGCTCCGCCCCGACCGCCTCCCGCACGTGCGGCCCGGCGGAGCGTGTGAGACATGCTGGGCGACATGCCTGGTCGGCTCCGCAAGGGTGCTGGTCCGGCCTTCCCGGGCGGCTCGCCGTCCATGCGCGCAAGCGCGCGCCTCCCACCGAAAGCCGCCAGCCCATTGGCTGAACACCATCCGAGCCTATTCTGCATTTCCTGCCGTTTCCCCCATTCTTTCTGCATGGCTCGGCATGTCCGGGTCGAACCGCTCCCAAGCGCGGCACGATGCCAAGGAACGACCCTCGTTGGCCTTGCCCTCCCCGCACAGCGCCTCTCCCCAAGCCCAGCACATTTCCTACCGGAATGAATCCATAGGTTCTCCGTCCCTAGCCAAGACCTGGCCTGGCCTTGCGGGCCCCGATCGAACCCCTGCCCCATCCAGGACCTCACGGCCGCCCAGCAGCCCGCACGCACCATTCCCACAGGCCCCAGGTCCCAGGCCTCCCAACCGCAGGGACATCGGGGCGGCGGAAGCTCCAACACACGGGATTGGCAAGGCTCGCAACACGCGGGACCACGGGTCTCCCAGGCCACCCCGGACAGGGACAGCGCCCGGCCGAACGAAAATGATCCGCCGCCCCGGGTCCCAGCTCGTGTTATAAATTTTATTCCAAAAAAGGAGGAAATATCGCAAGGACGCCAATTCTTCACGGAATTTCCTGCAAAGTGGCGTGTATCCACGCCCTGGCAGTCGCCAGGAACATTCGGACGGCAATCACGGCAAAGATGCAACATGTTGAAATATTGACTATTATCCCACAACACCCTCGCCACAAATCCCACTTGACTGGTAGAGTTTAATTGTATACCCGGTTCGGAAAGAATTGTTCATTCCTTCACAAAGCACCTTACGGGCGGATCATAGAGTGAAAAACATAGCGCGATTATTCGTTTTATTGCTTTTCACAATAGCAGGGCCACCGCGCCGGACCGCTGAAAATGAAGGAACCTGAAAGGTAGAGAATCAAGGGATTGAGGCACCCCGGCGGCCCGGAAGAGGCGTCCGCCAAGGCGGGAACACGAGGCTTATCGAAAGGACTGGGATCATGGACAAACAAAGACCACTTTCGCTGTTGGCCGGCGCGCTCTGCGTGGCCACCCTGGTGGCGGTCTTCGGCATCACGGCGTCGCGCGCCTCGGGCCTGGCCTCCGAGGCCGCTGCCCCCCGGCCGGACGCCGTCGTCATCGACGCCGTGGCCGAGCGCGGCTCGCTGGAGCTGCCGCCCGTCACCTTCCTCCACGACCGGCACACCGGGGCGCTGAAGGATCAGGGCAAGGACTGTAGAAGCTGCCACAAGGAGCGCGACGGCAGGCTGCTGACCGCGTTCCAGCGCACGCCCGAGGAGGACGCGGCCCTCGACGCCGACGGCCTCAAGGCCCTCTACCACGAGAACTGTTTCGGCTGCCACCAGGAACAGCGCGACGCGGGCAACGACGCCGCCCCCGCCACGGGCGAGTGCCGCACCTGCCACTCCCCGAGGCCGGACATCGACACCGCGCGCAAGCCCGCCGGGTTCAACAACGCCCTGCACGCACGCCACTTCACCTCCCAGGCCATCCTCGTGCCCGGGGCGGAGAAGAACTGCGCCGCCTGCCACCACGTCTACGACAAGACGGCCGGAACGACCGCCTACGCTGACGGCGAGGAGGCCACCTGCCGCTCCTGCCACCAGGGCGAGCCCCGCGCCGACGCCGACCTGGGCGTCACGGTGCGCTCCTTCTCCTCCGCCGCGCACGAGGCCTGCGTGAGCTGCCACCTGGAGCTGGAGGCCAAGAAGCTCGACACCGGGCCCACCCGCTGCGCGGGCTGCCACGGGGCCGTGGAGCAGGCCAAGACCGCCGAGGCGAACGCCAAATTCGTGGCCAAGGCCGGGGGCGAGACGCCCCTGCCGCCGATGCTGCCGATGACCGGCAAGCCCGAGGCCGCGCTGCTGCTGCCCGCCGCCATGACCACCCCGGCGGACGCCCCCGCAGGCAAGCCCCTGGCCGCCATGCCGCCCGTGGCCTTCAACCACGCGAAGCACGAGGCCGCCAACGACACCTGCCGCGTCTGCCACACCCCTGATGGGAAGATGGGCGGCAAGGCCGGAAGCATGACGCCCCCGAGCGCGTTTGACGCCATGCACTCCACCGCCACCGACGCCTCCTGCGTGGGCTGCCACCAGCGCGTGCGCACCGAGGACGCCTCCTGCGCGGGCTGCCACCGAGCGGACGACCGCTCCGCCCCGCTCCCGGAGAACTCCTGCGGCGTGTGCCACACGGCCCTGCCCGAGGGCTACGGCCCCAGCGGCGCACAGGCGTGGAACCCCTCCGCCGAGGAGAAGGAAGCCGTGGCCGGGCTCATGCTCGCGGCCAACCCCGCCGAGCCCGAGGCCTTCGACCCCAACGCCATCCCCGAGACCGTGGAGATCGGCGTGCTCTCCAAGGAGTACGCGGCCTCCCCGTTCCCGCACCGCAAGATCGTGCTGAAGCTCCTGGACGGCATGCGGGGCAGCTCCCTGGCCGCCGCGTTCCACTCGGGCGAGGCGACCATGTGCCAGGGCTGCCACCACAACAGCCCCCGGTCCATGACCCCGCCCGCCTGCGCCAGCTGCCACGCGGCCGATCCCGGTGCCGATGCCGGGGCAGGCTCGGCGAACCAGGACCGCCCGGCCCTCAAGGCCGCGTACCACGACCAGTGCATGAGCTGCCACGCGGCCATGGGCATCACCGGGCTGAAGAAGGGTTCCGAGACCCTCCCGGCCGAGTCCTGCGTCGCCTGCCACGACCCGAAGAACCCGTAAGGAGCGGAAACATGCTGAGACGAACCTTCCTCGGCCTGCTCGGCGCCACCGCCGCCGGGCTGGCCACGGGGCAAACGGCGACGGCGGCCGCCAACGCGACCTTCCCCGGCCACCCGGGTGCCAGGGGCGTGCTCTTCGACGCCACCCGCTGCATCGGCTGCCGCAAGTGCGAGGCCAAATGCAACGAGGTGAACGAGCTGCCCGAGCCGGAGCGGCCCTTTGACGACCTCGCTGTGCTCGACGAGCGCCGCCGCACCACCCAGAACGCCTACACCGTGGTGAACAGGTACGAGACGAGCCGTGGGACCGTGTTCCGCAAGGTGCAGTGCAACCACTGCATGGAACCCGCCTGCGCCTCGGCCTGTTTTGTTTCTGCGTTCACGAAGCAGCCCTCCGGGGCCGTGACCTACGACGAGTCCGTGTGCGTGGGCTGCCGCTACTGCATGGTGGCCTGCCCGTTCTACGTGCCGTCCTATTCCTACGACGACCCCATCACGCCCAAGGTCATCAAGTGTACCCTGTGCGACCCGCTCATCAGCTCCGGCAAGCGGGCCATGCCCGGCTGCGTGGAGGCCTGCCCCAAGGAGGCCCTGGTCTACGGCGAGCGCGACGCGCTCATCAAGATCGCCCGGGAGCGCATCCGCAAGAACCCCGAGCGCTACCAGGACCACGTCTACGGCGAGCACGAGATGGGCGGGACCAACTGGCTCTACCTCTCCGGCGCACCCTTCGGCGAGCTGGGGCTCGACACGCACCTCGGCACCACCCCCGCGCCCAAGCTCACCAAGGGCGCGCTGGGCGCGGTAGCCATGGTGGTGGGCATCTGGCCGGTGCTGCTGGGCGGCATCTACGGCGTGACCAAGACCACCCGCCGCGAGGCGGACAAGGCCCGCATGGACGCCGTGGCCGAGGCCATCGCCAAGACCAGGGCCGAGGGCGACGAGGCCATGAAGGCCGCCATGGACAAGGCCGCAGCCGACAAGGCCGCCACCGTGGAGCGCGAGGTGAAGAAGGCGCTCGAAGCGGCGGAAAAGGCCCGCGAGGCCGAAGCCGCCGAACAGCAGGGCGAGGAGGGCTGACCCATGACCACGCATTCCGCAACCACCGAATACAAATGGCTGACGCCGTTCAACGTCGTCGCGGGGCTGATCCTCGCGGCGGGCGTGGCGGCCACGGTCCTGCGCTTCGGCTTCGGCCTCTCGGCCGTGACCAACCTGGACGACAACAACCCCTGGGGCATCTGGATCAGCTTCGACCTGCTCTGCGGCGTGGCCCTGGCCGCCGGGGGCTACATCACCACCTCGGCGGTGTATCTCTTCGGGTTCAGGAAGTACCAGGCCGCCGTGCGGCCCGCGCTGCTCACGGCCTTCCTCGGCTACCTCTTCGTGGTGGTGGCCCTGCACTACGACGTGGGCCGCCCCTGGCGGCTGCCCTACCCGCTCTTCGTCTCCCAGGGGCCGACCTCCGTGCTCTTCGAGATCGGCCTGTGCGTGTTCCTCTACCTCACCGTGCTGTTCATCGAATTCACGCCTGCGGCCTTCGAGTGGCTGGGCCTTAAGAAGGCGAGGAACATCGTCCACGGCTGCACCATCGCCCTGACCATCATGGGCGTGGTGCTCTCGACCATGCACCAGAGCTCGCTGGGCGCGCTCTACCTCATCGCCCCGAACAAGCTCCACCCGCTGTGGTATTCCGACTACCTGCCGGTGTTCTTCTTCGTGTCCTCGGCGGTGGCCGGGCTGTCCATGGTCATCTTCGAGGGGAGCATCTCCCACCGCTTCATCCACGAGCGCATGAGCAAGGCCTACCTCGGCATCCACGACACCTTCGTGTTCAGCTTCTCGCGCGCCGCCTCCATGGTGCTCATGGGCTACTTCCTCATCAAGGTCTTCGGCATCGCCGCAGACAACAACTGGAAGTACCTGCTCACGGGCTGGGGCGCGTGGTTCCTGGTGGAGATGCTCGGCTTCGTGCTGCTGCCCTGCATGCTCTACGCCATGGCCGCCCGCGAGAGGAACATGCGGCTCGCCAAGTGGACCTCCCTGCTGGCCGTGCTGGGCATCGTGCTGAACCGCTTCAACGTCTCGCTGGTGGCCTTCAACTGGCAGCTGCCCTCGGCGGAGCGCTACTTCCCCAGCCTGGGCGAGATCACGGTCTCCGTGTTCGTGGTCACCCTGCTGGTGCTGACCTTCCGCTGGATCAGCCGACGCATGCCCATCTTCAGCGCCCACCCCGACTATTCGGACGACCACTAGCCGCCAAGGAGAACGACCATGGAATACTACGTCCTGCAAGACTTCCTGAGCTTCACCAAGGGCACGGTCTACCTGCTCATGGGCGCGGGGCTCGCCTGCTTCGTCGCGTGGTGGCGGTTCCTCTTCTCCCGCGAACCCGAGAACCACAAGAACGTCCGCTAGCCCGGCCGAGAGGAGACTCACCATGTACGACATCCTGACCGGACCGCTGCTCTGGATTTCCGCGGCCATCTGCGTCATCGGCCTCGGGTACCGGGTCTTCTGGTACATCAACGGCCTGAGCTGGCAGCTCGACCGCGTGGCCTACTCCGCCCACTTCGGCCGGGGCATGAAGGGCGCGCTGCTCTCCATCGCCGCCTGGCTCGTGCCCTTCGGCAGCAGGAACTGGCGCGTGAAGCCCGGCTTCATGGTCCTGTTCTTCGGCTTCCACGCGGGGCTGGTCTGCGTGCCGCTGTTCCTGCAGGGCCACGCCGTGATGCTCGGGCAGGGCCTGGGCATCCACTGGCCCGCCATGCCCATGTGGCTGGCGGACTGGCTCACGGGCATCATGCTCTTCTCGGCCTGCTGCATCATCGCCCGGCGCATCCTGCTGCCCGAGGTGCGCATCATCACCGACATCAAGGACTGGCTCGTGCTGGCCATCACCATCGCCCCGTTCCTGACGGGCTTCGTGGCCGCGCACACCGAGGGCGAAACCGCCCGCACCTGGCTCATGGCCCATATCGCCACCGGCGAGCTCATGCTCGTGGCCATCCCGTTCACCAAGCTGTACCACGTGGTGGGATTCTTCCTCTCGCGCGGCCAGCTCGGCATGGACTTCGGCATCAAGCGCGGCGGCTCCAAGAAGAACTTCGCCTGGTAGCGCGAGGAGGGATTGAAGAATGCCTGAAGGTATCCTCTGCAACAAGAACACCATTGACACCAGGGAGCAGCTCGACGCTCTGCTGGCCGACAAGGGCGGCAAGCAGTACTACGCCGAGATGGAGGCCCTGGAGGTGAACGTGGAGGCGCTCAAGACCACGTTCAAGAACACGCTGCGCTCGCGCACCACCACCTGGCTGGAGATGTGCGCCCACTGCGGCCTCTGCGCGGACTCGTGCTTCCTCTACAACGTCAACAAGCGCGACCCCGAGCAGGTGCCCTCCTACAAGATCCAGTCCACCCTGGGCGAGCTCGTCAAGCGGGTGAAGGCGGGCAAGGAGATCGACAACGCCTTCATGCGCCGCTGCATGGACACGGCCTGGTCCAAGTGCACCTGCTGCAACCGCTGCGGCTCGTACTGTCCCTACGGCATCGACATGGGCGTCATGTTCAGCTACCTGCGCGGCATCCTCTTCTCCCAGGGGTTCGTGCCCTGGGAGCTGAAGATCGGCTCCGGCATGCACCGCATCTTCCGCGCGCAGATGGACGTGGGCAGCGAGGACTGGGTCGAGACCTGCGAGTGGATGGCCGAGGAGCAGGAGGACGAGTGGCCCGGGCTGGAGATCCCCGTGGACAAGGAGGGCGCGGACATCATGTACACCGTGAACGCCCGCGAACCCAAGCACTACCCCGAGGACATCGCCGAGGCGGCCATCCTCTTCCACATCGCCGGGGAGAACTGGACCGTGCCGAGCACGGGCTGGGAGCAGACCAGCCTCTCCATGTTCGCCGGGGACTGGGGCGCCTGCAAGATGCAGGTGGAGACGGTCTACGAGGCCATCGAGCGCCTGAAGCCCAAACGGGCCATGGGCACCGAGTGCGGCCACGCCCACCGCGCCACCGTGGTGGAGGGCCCCTACTGGGCCGGGCGCAAGGACGGCCAGCCCCCCGTTCCCTACATCCACTACGTGGAATGGGTGGCCGAGGCCCTGCGCACGGGCAAGATCAAGATCGACCCCGAAAAGCGCATCAAGGAACTCGTCACCTACCAGGACTCCTGCAACTACATCCGCAACCACGGCATGGCCGACATCGTCCGCGAGATCATGGGCCACCTTGTGGAGCCGGGCTACTTCGTGGAGATGACCCCCAACCGCGAGCACAACTACTGCTGCGGCGGGGGCGGCGGGTTCAACGGCGTGGGCAAGTACCGCCCCCAGCGCAACGTGGCGCTCAAGTGCAAGCGCGACCAGATCCTGGCCACCGGGGCCAAGCTGGTCATCAGCCCCTGCCACAACTGCTGGGACGCCATCCGCGACCTGGAGGAGGAGTACGAGATCGGCATCCGCTGGACCTTCCTCAAGCCCCTGCTCATCGAAATGGCCATCATCCCCGAGCACCTGAAGCCCAAGGACGACGAATAGCGGCCGGGCGCGCCCGGGGCCTGCGGCTTCCGCTCCCTGGCGCCT
>JBFWJM010000097.1:0-10622 GCA_050253205.1 Desulfovibrionaceae bacterium | reverse complement strand
GCCCAGGTTGCAGTAGTCGGCGGCCATGCCTTCCTTTCGGCCAAGCTCATCTTCTATGGCGAGCGACTTGTGATAATACTCCTCGGCCCCGGCAAGGTCGCCCCGCATCTGACGGAGGATACCCAGGTTGCTATAGTCGGTGGCTATGCCTTCCTTTAGGCCAAGCTCCTCGTCCAGCACCAACGCTTTTCGATAATACTCCTCGGCCCCGGCAAGGTCGCCCTGTGTCTGGCGGATGACACCCAGGTTGCCGTATTGGATGGCCATGAGTTCTTTGCTTCCAAGCTCTTCTGCCAACGCCAAGGCTTTTCGATAGTACTCCTCGGCCCCGGCAAGGTCGCCTTGTGCCTGACGGATGTTGCCCAGGTTGCAGTAGTCGGCGGCCATGCCTTCCTTTCGGCCAAGCTCATCGTCTATGGCGAGGGACTTGAGATGACACTCCTCGGACCCGGCAAGGTCGCCCTGCGTCTTGCGGATGCTGCCCAGGTTGCCATAAGCGGCTGCCAACGCATGTTTGTCCTGTGTTACCGTGCCCAGGGCCAACACCTTTTCATACGCCTCGGCTGCTTTCTGTATTTCCCCCGTCCGGTGGAATAAGAGCCCGAGCTGGTTCCATCCGCCCATATTTTCCGGGTCAAGCGCGGTGGCTTTTTGGTAGGCTTCCAGTGCCTCCCAAGTGTCGTTCAAAAAGGCCACGGCCCCCATGTGGCGGTAGGCTTCCGCCTCTTCCTTTTTCCCACTCGCCGCCTTCGCCCTGGCAGCGTCGGCAACCTGTTGGAACAGTTCGACCGCTTTTTCGGAATTTCCCAGCGCCAGTTCCCGCTCCGCCCGTTCCGCCAAGGCTGTGGTTTCCGGCTTTGACTGCAACGCCCTCAAATCTTCGATTGCTTTTGTCAGCGCCTCGACTTGCTGAGACAAGCCTTCACTGGTTGATTCCGCTTTTTGCGCCCTACGAAGCAAATCAAGAGCAATCTCATTAGGGGTACCATTATTGACGACGAGATCGCCCTCCACACCTTGCACATTGACGGAGCCATCTCCTGCGACCTGAGTCATCTGGGAAGCAGCCTGGGTCATCGAAGAACCGGAGAAAAGGGCAGAATACCCGGGAACAAGCCCCAGAGCAGCAACAATCACCGCAACCAGCGCAATCTGCTTTTCCAGCTTCAACCCTCGGAACCACCTCCACATACCGCTCCCTCCGCTTCCAAACATCCCTACCCCCGCCTCCCCGAAAAATCAAAACCTCAATATACCCCGCACGCACGATCAGACAACCGCGCACCCCTTGCGCGCCTCTCCAAAACGCGACAATGAGCCAGCCTCCCGGGGCTTTTTCACGCCCGGCGTGCATGCCCTCGTGGAATTTCGCCAAACCGTCACGCGGCCGTCACGCGCCATTCGGGAGAATCCCCCGGTTTCGTGTTCCTAATGGCGGCTGTCGCTACCACATGCGCCAAGGTTGGCCTGGGAGGAAGAGATGATACAGACCGTGCTCGGACCGAGGAAGAAGCTTTTCCGGAGCTGCGCCTCGCCCGACAGCTGCATCGATTCCGAAACGTCGCTCCTCAAGGTGCTCCAAGCCCAGCCTGTCTGGGCGCTCATCGTGGTCACCATCAAGGACCACTACCTCTTCAACAACCTCTACGGCGACGGGCTCGTCCACGAACTGGAGGAGGCCCTGACCCTGAGCCTGCTCACCGCCGCCCGCGAGGAAACCGGCCAGGAGCAGACCTACTGCTTCCAGCCCAATTCCGGCGAGCTGCTGCTGCTCTGGCCGGGCATCGGCTCGGCCATGACCCGCCTGCCGGACACCACCTACGCCATCAAGCTCAAGGCGCAGTCCGCGCTCAAGCAGGTCATGCTCCAGAAGACGGGCCGCGAGGTGGAGCTGGACATGGGCTGCGCGCCCATCTCCCTGAACCGTGTGGCGGACGTCGAGCGGGAGTTTCTGCACTCCGTGCAGGAGGCCCGGCGCAATGCCCAGGCCCGCATCAACATCTCCCGCCTGGAGCTGGCCAACGTCTTCAAGGAAATCATCAAGACGCGCTGCATCTCGGCCGCGTATCAGCCGATCATGGACTTCGCCTCCGGGACCATCCACGGCTGGGAGGCCCTGGCGCGCGGCCCGGCGGAGTCGAGCTTCCGCTCGCCCATCATGCTCTTCGAGATGGCCGAAAAGCTGGAGCGACTCTTCCAGCTGGAGGAAATCTGCCGCGAGCGCGCCATAGCCGACCTCGGGGCCATCGGCCAGGACCAGAAGCTCTTCCTGAACATCCACCCCAAGACCATGGCCGACCCGAACTTCACCCCCGGCAAGACCCTGCGCCTGCTGGAGAGCGCGGGCCTCTCGCCGGACAACGTGGTCTTCGAGATCACCGAGCGCCACTCCATCCAGAATTTCGACCTCTTCTACCGGGCGCTGGAGCACTACCGCTCCCAGGGGTTCAAGGTGGCCGTGGACGACACGGGCTCGGGCTACTCCGGGCTCACCACCATCGCCGAGCTCCAGCCCGACTACCTCAAGCTCGACAAGGACCTCGTCCAGGGCGTGGACCGCGACCCCGTGAAGCGCGCCCTGCTGGAAACCTTCGTCAATTTCGCGGACAAGATCGGCTCCAAGATCATCGCCGAGGGCATCGAGACCAAGGCCCAGGCCACCTGCCTGGTGGACATGAACGTGCACCTGGGCCAGGGCTACTACCTCGCCCGCCCGGCCAACCCGCGCCCGAACCTCTCCATCGACCCCCAGAAGCTCAAGCCCATCACCGACATCGCCCGCGAGGGCATGAGCTGCTCCATCCCCGTGGGCAAGATAGCCGACGCGCCCCACCCCGTGGAGCCCGGGTACCTCGCCTGCGACGCGCGGACCTTCTTCGAGGAGGACGGCCACGCCTCCAACCTCGTGGTCTGCAAGGACGAAGCGCCCGTGGGGCTCGTCATGGAATACCACCTCAACCGCCAGCTCACCACGCAGTTCGGCATGGCGCTGTATTACAAGCGGCCCGTGGAGAACGTCATGGACCCCCGGCCCCTGGTGGTGGAGTACGGCACGCCCGTGGAGCAGGCGGCCAAGCTGGCCATGGAGCGCGAGCCGCTCAAGGCCTACGACGACCTCGTGGTGGTTCGCGGGGGCAAGCTCTTCGGCGTCATCACCGTGCAGCGGCTCATGAACACCCTGGCCCAGGTGCAGGTGGAGATGGCCAAGGGCACCAACCCGCTCTCCGGCCTGCCGGGCAACGTGGCCCTGGAGAAGGAGATCGAGCAGCGCATCACCTCCAATGCACCGTGCGACATCATCTACGCGGACCTCGACCACTTCAAGGTCTACAACGACACCTACGGCTTCCGAAACGGCGACCTGATCATCAAGCTCGCGGCGGACATCCTGGCCTGGGCCGTGCGCAGGCACGGCGGCAAGGACGCCCGGCTCTTCCACATCGGCGGGGACGACTTCGTGGTGGTCTGCCGCCCGGAGACGAGCGAGCGCATCAGCCTCGGCACGGTGCGCTGCTTCAAGCGGCTGGTGCGCGAGTGCTATTGCAACGAAGACCGCGCCCGGGGCTGGGTCATGGCCAAGGGGCGCGACGGCAAGCAGGCGCGCTTCCCCCTGGTCTCCATCTCCCTGGGCATCCTCGGGGTCTACAGCGAGACGAGCCTCAAGGAGATCGGCGAGCAGGCCGCGCACCTGAAGAAATACGCCAAGTCCATCCCCGGCAACGGCTATGTGCGCGACAGGCGCTCCAAGGCCCACCTCCAGGCCAAGCACCACCCCGGGGGCTGCCCCTCGGCGGACAAAGACCCCGAGGAAACGGTCAGCCCCGGCAAGGGCGTGGGGAAGACGGGCCTGGGCGGACGCTATTCCTGGGTCGTGGCCGAGGCCAAGGGCACTGCCGGGGCCGAAGGCGGTCCCAATGCCGAAAACACCTGCCCGCCCGGAGCTCCGTCAGCCTAGTCGGCCCAATCCGCCCAGTCGGCCTAAAACGTCAGGACCGTGAAGCCCCGCTCCATCCAGGCGGCGACGGGCGGATGGCCGCTCATGCCGTCCAGCAGGGGCACGTCGGCGGCCCGGACCTCCTCCAGCACCCCGAGCTTGGACGAGCACGCCTTGCACGCCCCGGCCACGAGCCCCTCCCCCCGAGCCCGCAGCCAGAGCCCGTGGAAGGCGTTGGACTCAAGCTCCAACTGGGCCACCAGCGTGGGCGACATGCCCTCCAGCACGATCTCCACCTCGCCTCCGCGCTCCTTGAGGTCCAGCGCGTTGAGCAGCACATGGACGAAACACAACAGCTCGCCCTGAAACGCGAACAATACCGTTTTCTGCATCTCTTCTCCTTGAGATCACTCCCCCGTTGTCTTTCCTCTCCAAAGATTATAGGCAATCCATAACAGGACACAAGAGGGGGATTGACATTCCTGCGAATCGTGACGCGGCCGCCCTCCTCCACCTCTCATCATTACAATGCATACACTTCTCAAGCGCATCATTGTTCCTCCGCTCGCCCTCCTCTCACTGCTTTCCGCTGCCTTGGTTCCGGCCCTCGCCCAATCCCCGGCCCTCGCCCAATCCCTGGCAATGACAACGCAAATATCCGGGCATACGATCGAGGTGGACATCGAAGGCACCCCGCCGGAACGCGAGGCACACCAAGGGATTCTCGGCATCCTGGCCTTCGAGAACGATCGCCTCCTGCCCCTGGGGGGCATCTCCGAACTGCGGATCAATAATGAGCAGGGCCGGAACCTGCCCTGGGAGGAAGGCAGCTTCATCCTCTCCCAGGCCCTCAGCACCCCCCCCGGCCTGCTGCCCGCCCTGCCTTCCCTGGAATACAAGGACCTCCCGCTGCCCGGCGGAGAGCATTTCCTGCTCCCCGATGCGTTTCTGGCGCAGGCGCTGCTCTCGCTGGCCGACCCGGCCGACAGCGCGGCCAGTGTCCTTGCCCTGGAGCAAAACAGAGCGCAACTCTACAAGAACGCCGCGTTGCAGGCATTGGCGCTCATCGAGGCGAGACGCTTCGACAACCGCCTGGACAACCTGCTCACCACCTCCCTGGAAGGCGGTGGGGCCCTGCTCGGCCTTGCGGGCACGGGCCTCGACGCCTGGATGCTGCTACAGCAACACACCAGAACCGCCGAGAGCTCCCGCCTGGCCGTGCAGTATTCGGGATCGGCGGCCGGGGTGGCGGAAAAGGTGGAGCAGCGCATCCGCTCCTCCAAGCTCGGCAAAGGCAGCGGCCTCCTCTCCTACCTCACCCTGGGGCTGGAACTGGCGGCCGAAGTCTCGAACAGGCAGGACCGAAACGCCTTCCTCGCCGCGCTCGCCAATGACCTCCTGGCCATGCGAGGGCTCGAAACCACCCTGGAACTCATGGAAAAGGCCGGAGACACCGACCCTGCCATGGTGCTCGGGCTCTCGGACGCCCTGGACGAAATCCAGCAGCTCGGCCGCTCGCGGCTGCGTCAGTACGCGGATTCCGGGCTGGCCGGCTTCGGGCGGACCCTGCCCTCCCTCGGGGTGCTTGCCGCCGGAAAGCTGCTCGGCATGGGCCCTGGGCTCGTCATCCAGCAGACGATGGAACTCAAGCGGGAGCTCGACGCCTTCGAGCAGGGGGCGCTCACCGTGGGAGCGCTGCTGACCATGACCACCTACCTGAACAGCAGGGTCGAACACCTGGAAAGCGGCGGAACCGTCGGCCGGGTCGGCGCAACCGACATCCAGGTGAGGGAGGCGGCCTGGTTTTACGACAAACTCGCTGCCGAAGCCTCGGCAACGGTGTATTCCATGGTCTTCCGCGACAGCTTCCTGGATTACACCAGCCTGGCCGGGCTCGGCAAAAAACTCGGGCTGTCCATTGCATCCGCCGTCGCCCGCCTGCGGGACAAAGGCGTGACCGCCGAGGAATACGCGGCCGAGGTGGAAAACCGTACGGCCCCGGTCCGGGCCGCGCTGCTCCTCGGCCCCAGCCTTGACGCCATCCTCCCGGACCTGCAAAAACGATACAAGGGCGACCGGACCGCGCCCGCTTCCCCGGTGTCGGCATCCCGGGCGCCGCGCCCGGAAGCATCCTGCGTCTACCAGGGCGATGTGCAGCCCGTCGTTGACCCTGTCCGGATTCGCATCGGCCCGGCAAGCCTGGACATTCGCACGGATACAAACGTCCTGGTCAATGGAGGCTCCGCTGCCCGAACCTCCATCCTGTCGTCCCTGGACCTGGTGGAAGACCGCTCCGGGTTCTCCGGCAGGCTCAAGGGAATACTGCGCTTCCAGCGCATCTCCGGTCTGCCCGGCACCGCCGCGACGCAGGGCAGCGACCTGCCTGTCGTGCATTTCTCGGTGAACGGAGAGACGGGGGAGGTTTCAGCCGTGCGCACCGAAAACGCGGACGACTCCGAATTCGGACGCACTGTTTCCGAAGCGATGGCCCAGCAGCTCGGCATCTCGCTTCTGCCGCAACGGCCCGTGGTCTCTGGCGACGTGGTGCAGCGCATGGCCCTGTCGGACATCTGCGACGAATTGCAAGGGGCCAGGGGAACGCTGGAAAGCACGCTCTGCGGGCTGTCACACCACAAGGGCGAACCCTGCTACGTGACGAGCCTCCGCGCAGGCCCCATGGACCTGACCATAGAGGGCGTGCGCACCACCCTCAAGGTGACCGGGTACGGCATGATCTCCACGAGCGACGGCCTCGTCCGGTTTTCAACGTCGGAAGTGGTCTTCGACATCCCCGGGGAAGGCACGGTCAGCATCATCCAGAAGGTGCGGGCGGCCAGACGATAAGAAAGGGGCCCCGAAAGGCCCCTGCGGCATCGACGTTCAGCAGAACGACTCCATGATCCGCGAGAGCGCGGCCTTGTCCACCGTGCGTTCCGGCAGCCCTCCCCGCTCCATGGCCGGGATGAGCGCGTCCAGGGGCTGGCGGTCGTTTTTGTAGATGACGCCGATGGGGATGGTCTCGCCGAACTCCCCCGCCACCTCCATGGCCCGATTCCAGTCCGTGGGGTCGTGGTCTTCGCCCAGCTTGCGCACGCGCTCCTTGTACCAGGCGAAGGTGTTCACCTTGTTGAAGGAGATGCACGGCTGGAGGATGTCCACCAGGGCGAAGCCCCTGTGGCGGATGGCCTGCTCCATGAGCCCCGTGAGGTGCTCCGGGTCGCCCGAGAAGCCCCGCGCCACGAACGAGGCGCGCATGGTCACGGCCACGGCCACGGGGTTGAAGGGCATGGAGGGCTGCCCGGCGGGCTGGGCCTTGGTCTTCTGGCCCTGGGCCGTGGTGGGGCTGGCCTGGCCCTTGGTCAGGCCGTATATCTGGTTGTCGTGGGCCAGCAGGGTGATGTCCGGGTTGCGCCGCAGCGCCGCCAGGAAGTGGTTGCCACCCTCGCCGTAGTTGCAGCCGTCGCCCGACTCGGCGATGACCGTGAGCCTCGGGTTGGCCAGGCGCGCGCCCGTGGCGGGCGGCAGAGAACGCCCGTGCAGCCCGTTGAACATGTTGCAGTTGAGGTATTGCGGGGTCTTGGCCGCCTGCCCGATGCCCGAGCAGATGAGCACCTGGTGCGGCGCGAGGCCGAGGTTCACCAGCGCCTGCTTCAGCGCCCCGAGGATGGCGTGGTCGCCGCAGCCGGGGCACCACGCGGTCTCGAACGTTCCGTAATCCTGCAAGGTGACTTCCGTCATGGCCATGGGGGTCTCCTAGAATATGTCTTTCAGGCCCTGGAGAATATAGGCCTCGGTGAGGGGGTAGCCGTCGTAGCGCAGCACCAGGTTCTTGACCTGGTAGCCCGTGCGGGCCGCCAGGTGGCGGCAGAACTGGCCCGTGGGGTTTCCTTCCACGCCCACCACGGTCCCGGCGGCCTCGATCCAGTGCATGAACTGCGACTCGTCCAGGGGGTTCACCTGGGAGAAGTGCAGCACGGAGGCGTCGGTGCCCTCCTTGAGCAGGGCCTCTGCCGCGGCCAGGGCCGGGCCCAGGGTGGAGCCCCAGCACACGAGCATGACGTCTGCGCCCTCCTCGCCGTGCAGCGTGGGCGGCACCACCTCCCGCAGGGCCACGGCCTCCTTGCGCATGCGCTTGTCCTGCTGGATGATCCGGTTCTCCGGGCTCTCCTCGATGTGGCCCATCTCGTCGTGCTCGTCGGAGTCGGCCTTGACCAGGGCCGTGGAATAGCCCGGCACGGCCCGGGGGGAGAGGCCGTCGTCGGTGACGGCGTAGCGTCGGTATGCACCGGGGTTCTCCGGCTGCAGAATGGGCGAGGCCACCTCGGGCAGGGCATCGAGGTCGAAGGGCTCCACCGCGCGGTAGGAGTCGGCCAGATATTGGTCGGAAAGCACGAACACGGGCCCCTGGGTCCGCTCGGCCAGGTCGAAGGCCCGGTGCGTGAGCCAGAAGCAGTCCTCCACGTCGCCGGGTGCGAACACCGGGCGGGGGAAGTCGCCGTGCCCGGCATGCACGGCCAGGAAGAGGTCGCCCTGCTCGGTGCGCGTGGGCAGCCCCGTGGCCGGGCCGGGCCGCTGCACGAGCACGAAGACCAGCGGCGTCTCCGTGATGCCCGCGAGGCTGACCCCCTCGACCATGAGCGCGAAGCCGCCGCCCGAGGTGGTCACGATGGACCGCGCCCCGGCGAAGCTCGCTCCCAGGGCCATGTTCACGGCGGAAATCTCGTCCTCTGCCTGCTCGGCCACCAGCCCCGTTTCCGCAGATTTGGCGATGAGCGTCAGGGCCACGGAGGTGGACGGGGTCATGGGGTAGAAGGAGAGGAAGTTGCACCCGGCGGCCATGGCCCCCAGGGCGATGGCCTCGTTGCCGTTGAGCATCATCTTGCGGGGCGCGTTCTCCGGGGCCGGGGGCATGCAGGCGAAGTGGAAGTGCTGGTCCCGGACCCAGCCCCAGGCCCCCCGCAGGACCTCGTGGTTGGCGTCCACCACCTCCTGGCCCTTCTTGCCGAAGGTGGAGGCCAGCAGCCCCTCCAGGATGGCGATGTCACCGCAGAGTGTCGAGCCGAGCACGCCCAGGGCGGCCACGTTGTGGAACATGGGTTTGGGGGCCAGCTCCTTGAAGGGCACGGCCAGATGCTGACCGGCCCCGACCTTGAGCTCCGCCCCGGCCACCACCACGGCCCCCTCGGCCAGGGAGGCCGAGTGGCGGTCGATGGTCTCCTGGTTCAGGGCCACGAGGATGTCGATGGCCTCCGTGCCGCAGTGGATGGGCTCCGGCCCGGTGCGGATGGCGAAGGTGTTGTGGCCGCCGCGCACCCGGGACTGGTAGTCCTGGGTGACCACGACCTCGTACCCCGCGCGGATGAGGGCCTTGGACATGAGCGTGCCGATGGTGGCCAGCCCCTGCCCTGCGGCCCCGCCCACGAGGATGTTGATGGCGGTTTCGGACATGATTGCTCCTTGCGGGATGTGGGCCCGGCCGTTGGGCCGGACCCGAGGTCTGTCAGGCTCCGTCGAGCACCGGGTTGTCCTGCATCAGGGCCCAGCCCTCGGGGTCTTCGTAGTAGTATTCCAGGTCCGCCAGGGTCACGAGCTGGTAGCGGAGCTCTTCCATCATGGACTCGCAGAAGCGGCGCTCGATGATCTCCTGCGCCTGCCGGGCCCATTCGGAATAGAACCGGATGGAGGTGGAAAGCATGTCCTTGGCGGTGCGAACGGCGGTGAGCTCCGTGGCGCAGGTGCCGGGGGTCACGTGCTCTGCCTCCAGCACCTGGAACGCCGCCGCGATGTCGATGGCGTCCAGCTCATGCAGGGTGCAGGTTTCGTCCCAGCCCTCACCGCCCTCCAGGCGGCCCTTGACCCGCCCCACCAGCTCCCTCTGGCTGCGGCCTCCGGCCAGGAGGTTCGAGAAGACCTCCCGGCCCAGGGGGTCGCCGCAGGCCGAGGCGGCCTTGCCGTAGAATTCCTCGGCCAGCTCGGCCAGTTCCAGCGCCTTGCAGAAATAGTCTTGCGCGCCCATGGCACCCTCCTTTGGCTACTTGGTGATGGTCGGCGGGGTGAAGACCCGCGTGCCCAGGTCGCGGTCGAGCATGAACAGCCCGCCGCCGTCGCCCACAAGCTTCAGCTTGTTGACCACATCGCCGAAGGTGTCTTCCTCCTCCACCTGCTCGGAGATGAACCACTGGAGGAAGATGAACGTGGCGTGGTCCTTCTCCTCCTGGGCCAGGGTGGCCAGGTCGTTGATGCGGCGGCTCACCTCGCGTTCGTGGTTCAGGGAATACTCGAAACAGGCAAGGGCCGAGTCCCAGTCGTGCTTGGGTTCGTCGATGCCAGCCAGGAGCACGCGGCCGCCAGCCTCGGAAACGTAGGTGAACATGCGCCGGGCGTGGAAGATCTCCTCGTCGTACTGCGCCTGCATCCAGGTGGCGAACCCGGCAAGGCCGAGATTCTGGAAGTAGGAGGCCATGGAGAGATAGAGATACGCGGAGTAGAACTCCCATTTGATCTGTTCGTTCATGGCTTTTTCAACTTTCGCGGGAAGCATGTGCGGTCTCCTTTGCGGTACGTTTTTCCGGGGTCGGCCCCCCACGGCGGGAAGCACGACCCTAGCACAGATCCTTTGGGAAGTGGAAGGGAAAGAAGATTATTTGCCGAGCGGTAGCGTGAGCTCGGCAAAGGCCCGGCGCACGCG
>JBFWJM010000096.1:0-10775 GCA_050253205.1 Desulfovibrionaceae bacterium | reverse complement strand
CAAACGCACTCCATTGTGATACCTTCTGTCTCGCCATGTTGGCCTCCTTGTGGCTTAACACGTGCTTACGTGCTTGAGGCATTGTGGCCTCGATTACACGGGAGGCCAACATGGTATTTGAACGGCCTGCGAAAATGAGTTTTTCAACAGTCAGCTAGGAGCAGGCCATGCGCCCCCAGGCCCCCTTCACCCGCAAGCGCCCGGAGACGGACGATTCCGGCTGGTCGCTGACCTTCGCGGACATGATGACCCTGCTGCTCTGCTTCTTCGTGCTGCTGGTGACCGTGGCCCGGGTGGACGAATCCAAATACGAGACCATGAGCTCGGTCATGGCCCGGGCCATGGGCGGGGACGCGGCCGCCAGGAAGGCCCCGGCGAGCCCGGAGCCACAGCCCGGCGCGGTGACGGCCCCTGTCCGGCCCGAATCCATGAACCTCTTCGAGCTCCAGCTGGAGCTGGCCTCCCTGGTGGGCGAGGCGCGCGGCGAAGTGGACCTCAAGATGCGCTCGGACCCGCACGCCGTGGCCATCAGCCTGGGGGAGGCCATCCTCTTCGACCTCGGGCGAGCCGAGCTCAAGCCCGGAGCACGGCAGCTCCTGGCCAGGCTGGCCGGGCCCCTGGCCGGGGCGGACTACGACCTGCTCATCGAGGGCCACACCGACGACCTGCCCATCCACTCGGCGCAGTTCCCGTCCAACTGGGAGCTCTCCTCGGCGCGGGCCTCGGCCGTGGCCCGGCTGTTCATCGAACGCGGGGTGGACAAGTCGCGCATCACGGTCATGGGCATGGCCGACACCGACTCCGTGGCCAAAAACGCCACGGACCAGGGCCGCGCCAAGAACCGCCGCGTGGTGGTGCTGGTGAAGCCGGACTGAGAGCCGCGACTTCCCACTCCCCGCTGGAATCGCCCCCAGGCACAAGCCCTCAAGCCACCTCAAATCCGGCTTGAATTTTCGGGAAATTTTTTCACACTAGACTTTTTTTAATTACCTGAATAAACATTGATTAGCTGAAATTTTTTATCAATTTATTGCGTATTATCATTACACCATGACGATCAACTACACCCAGCCCGCCTCGTGGATCAGATATGATTTCTCCGCAATTCAGGAGGAATTTCTGCAAGCCAAAGCCGCCATCATGACCCTGCGAAATTTTCCCTATCAGAAAGGATGGGTTGAAAGCATGCAGGAGATTGAACTCAAGCGCGAGGTGGCCGGAACCTCGCGTATCGAAGGTGCGGAGTTCGCCGACGGCGAACTGGAAGAGGCCATGGAAAAAGACCCGAAGGAACTGCTCACCCGGTCACAACGACAAGCCCATGCGGCAGTCCGGACGTACCGCTGGATCGCTACGGTTCCCGACGATCGCCCCGTGGATCAGAGCCTGGTTCTGGAAATACACGCCAACATGGTCACGGGGGCTGACGACGACCACTGCCCCCCCGGAACCCTGCGCACAACCGACCACAATGTCACCTTTGGCATGCCAAGGCACCGTGGCGCGAGCGGCGGCGAGGAATGCGAACACGCCTTTCTCCGTTTCACCGGAGCGCTATCCCGCGAGTACAGCGCACACGACCCCATCCTCCAGGCCATGGCCGCCCACTACCACCTCGCGGCCATGCACCCTTTCATGGATGGCAACGGCCGCACTGCCCGCGCCCTGGAGGCCCTGCTCCTGCAGCGTGCCGGATTGCGCAATACATGCTTTATCGCGATGTCCAACTATTATTATGATGAAAAAGACTCCTACCTGCGGAGCATGTCGGAAGCTCGCTCTAGGAATCACGATATTACGCCGTTTCTACAGTTTACGTTACGAGGACTTCGGATACAAATCGACAGGATGCTCAAGGAGCTCTCTGTCCACGTGAAGAAGGCACTCTACAGAAATACGATGTTTGATCTTTTCAAACGGCTTGAATCTCCAAAGAAACGTGTCATTGCGGAACGACAACTTGCAATACTGAAACATCTCCTCAAAAATGACAAAGCAAGCTTCATCGATATATATCGAGCAGTAAAATCACACTATAAGATGCTCAAGCATCCGTTGACGGCTTATAGAAAAGATGTGCTGCATCTCTTTACAATTGATGCTATTCATGTGGAAATCAAGGATGACACTGCCGAAGGCATCATTCTGGAAGTGAATCTCGATTGGCCGACCATGATCACGGAAAGCGACTTCATGGAGCGGATCAAGAAGCTCCCCAAAGCCAAGACAACCATCTTTCTTCCCTGACGCTTCGCTGATAGCCCCTTGGCGAGCGCGCCTCACACCAGGGCGGCCAGCACCGAGACGAGCCCGCCGCCGCCCACCACCCAGAGCACGTTCACCCGCAGGCGCAGCGCCACCAGCGCGCCCACGCCCACCAACACCTCCGCCGGGCCCCAGGCCACGGCCAGGCCGAAGCGCAGGCCGATGGCCGCCATGAGCCCCACCAGGGTGACGAGGCTCCCGGCCAGCACCCGCCGGGCCACGGCCGAACGCGAGAGCCTGTCCGCCCAGGGCACGGCCAGCAGCAGCAACAGCAGCGACGGCGTGAACACGAACGCCGCCCCCACCGCCGCCCCCAGCACGCCGGACATCCAGTATCCCACGAAGGCCGCCGTGATGATGATGGGCCCGGGGGTGATCTGCCCCAGGGCCACGGCGTCCATGAGCATGGCCTCGCCCATGATCCCCCGGCTCGTGACCTCGTGGAGCATGAGCGGCAGGGAAACGTAGCCCCCGCCGAAGGCGAAGCAGTCGATCTTGGCCATGAGCACAGCCAGGGAAAAGAGCTCGGGCCGCAGCCAGGCCAGCAGCACGAGCACGCCAAGCGGCACGGCCGCCACCTGGAGCGCGGGGCCTATATGGCTCCAGGCCCCGCCCGGCACGGCTGCGGCGGGCGCCGGTTCCGCCCCGGCGTCGCCCCGCGCCGCCTCCCGAGGGAAGGTCAGGGCCGCCACAGAGCAGACGGCCAGGAGGATGAGGATGGGATTGCCGCCCAGGAAGAACGCCACCCCGGCAGCCAGGGCCAGCGCCGCCGCCAGGGGCGATCGCAGGTAGCTCCGGGCGAAATCGAGCGCGGAGCTGAGCACCAGGGCCGTGACCACGGCCTTGAACCCCCGGAAGGCGGCCTCGGCCAGGGCCGCGTCGCGCGCATGGAAGTAGATGGCCGAGAGCCCGAGCATGAGCCCGAAGGCGGGCAGGCCGAAGCCGAGGTACGCGGCCACGGCCCCGCCCACGCCGCGCACCCGGTAGCCCACGTACGCGGCCACCTGCATGGCCGTGGCCCCCGGCAGGAACTGCGCCGTGGCCACCCCGAGGTCGAAGCTCTCCGCCGTGATCCATCCCCGGCGCTTGACGGCCATGCGCCGGATGAACGGCACCATGGCCGGGCCGCCGAAGGCCGTCATGCCGAGCACCAGAAAGGAGAAAAAGAGCCGGGCGAGCCCGGGGGGTTCATGCATGTTCATGTCGCGGTTGTAACTGAAATCGTGATCTTGTCCAGAGCGTGAGACCCGGCCGCGTGATTGCCGCCCGCACCGGGCCGTGTTACCAGACCAGAAAATCCGGAGGCCGCGCATGCTCACCGACAAGCCCTTCACCTTCGATCGTACCGTGCGCCTGGCGCTTGCGGCAGCCCTGGCCTGGGGCGCGGTGCTGCTGCTGGGCCATTTGAGCGACGCGCTCATCCCCTTTGCCGCGGCCGTGCTCCTGGCCTACCTGCTCAACCCCCTGGTGGAGCGCATGCGCCGCCTGGTGCGCTTCCATGGGCTGGCCGTGGCGCTCACGCTGCTGCTGGTGGCCGCGCTGGCTTGGCTGGCGGCGTGGCTGGTGCTGCCCGTGGTCGGCCAGGAGCTGGCGCACATGGCCCAGGTGATGCGCCAGTTCGTCACGGACTCGGACCTCGCCCGGCGCGCGGCAGAGCGGCTGCCGCCGGACCTCTGGCAGTGGCTGCGGGAATTCCTGGCGCGCGACGACGTGCGCTCCGCACTCGACTCCGGCGGCCTGGGGGAGATGGCCAAGAACGCGGCGGCCAGGCTCCTGCCCGGGGTCTGGGGCGTGCTCTCCGGCACGCTGGACGTGCTCATGGCCGTCATCGGTTCCATGGTGGTGCTGCTCTACCTCGTCTTCCTCCTGGCGGACTACGCCCGCTACCGCGACGGCTGGCCCGGGCTGCTGCCCGGAGCCTGGCGCGCCAGGGCCAGGGAGACCGTGGCCGAGTTCGAGCTGGCCATGCGCCAGTATTTCCGGGGGCAGGCGCTCATCGCGGGGTGCACGGGCGTGCTCTTCGCCGTGGGCTTCTCCCTGGTGGGGCTGCCCATGGCCGTGCTGCTCGGGCTCTTCCTCGGTGCCCTGAACATGGTGCCCTACCTCCAGATACTGGGCATGCCCCTGGCCTTCGGCCTGGCGCTCATGCGCGCGCTGGAGACGGGCGGCGGGTTCTGGGCGGCGGTGCTGCCCGTGGCGGCGGTGTTCGCCGTGGTCCAGGTGATCCAGGACGGCGTGCTCACCCCGCGCATCATGGGCAAGAAGCTTGGGCTCTCCCCGGCGGTGATCCTGCTTTCGCTCTCCATCTGGGGCAAGCTGCTGGGCATGCTGGGGCTGATCATCGCCCTGCCCATGACCTGCCTGTGCCTCGTGTGGTGGCGCAGGGTGGTCGTGCCCGGCCAGGAGCCGGATGCGGCCCCACCCCTGGAAACGGACACGGAACCCGCAAGCTCTGCGACCAGTGCAACCCCTGCGAACCGTGCAGACAGTGCGGGCACGCCTCCAGGCGAATGAACCCGGGCCCTCCGCAACCGTCCGCAACAAACAGCAAACCCTTGCCCGCAAAACTTGCGAGGTCCGCCATGTCGTCGCTGCTTTCCATCACCGCCCCAAGGGAACGCTACCTCTACCCCCTGGGCATGGTCTTCGCCGGGCTCCTGCGCCTCGCGTCCATGCTGCTCTCGGACCCTGCCGGGGTGCCCGTGCTCCTGGCGGTGCAGGGCGCTTCGCTGATGCTGGCCGTGGTCCTGCTGGTGCTCGTCCACGCCAGAAACGTCATCGGCACGTTCGTGGCGGGCGGGGTGCTGCTCCTCACCGGGGGCATGGGCCTGGTCGGCATGGCAGTGGCCATGCTCGCGGGCTCCTTCCCCGTGGTGCTGGGGAGCATCACCGTGGCCTGGTCGCTGTTCTGCCTCTTTGGCGGGGTGCGGCTCGTGCTCTTTGCCCGGTCGTGGAACCGTTCACGGGCTTGAGGCGGCCCGCCGCCGCCTCGCGCAGACCCCGTCAATAGGGTAATCGCGTCCTTTTACCGCCCGATCAAGGGGTAATCCCGTCCGGGGCTGAAAACCGGGGCTATGCTCCCGGCATGCAATCAATCCACAAAGTCACCTACGTCGCCCCGCCCACCCTGGCCCGGTTCCACGCCTGCGATGCGTTCTATCGCGGTGTCATGGGCCCGGTGGGTTCGGGCAAGTCCACAGCCATGTGCATGGAGATCATGCGCCGGGCCCAGGAGCAGCGCCCCGGGCCGGACGGCCAGCGCCGCTCCCGCTTCGCCATCGTGCGCAACTCCTACCGCGAACTCCAGGACACCACGCTCAAGACGTGGCTCGGCTGGTTTCCCGAGCACCTCTTCGGCGCGTTCAACGGCTCGCGCATGTGCCACCACATCCAGATGGACGGCCTCGACCTGGAGGTGCTCTTCCGCTCGCTGGACCGCCCCGGCGACGTGAAGAAGCTCCTCTCCCTGGAGCTCACTGGCGCCTGGTTCAACGAGGCCAAGGAGATGCCCAAGGCCATCATCGACGCCATGGGCGACCGGGTGGAGCGCTACCCCGCGCAAAAGGACGGCGGCTGCTCCTTCGCCGGGGTGATCATGGACACCAACCCGCCCGACAGCGATCACTGGTGGTACCGGCTGGCCGAAGAGGAGCGCCCGCAGGGCTGGGCGTTCTTCAGCCAGCCAGGGGGCGCGCTGGAGGTCTCTCCCGGGCGCTTTGCGCCCAATCCCCTCGCCGAGAACCTGGCCAATCTGCCGCCCGGGTATTACGAAAAGCGCATGACCGGAAAGTCGCCAGACCACGTCAGAGTGTACTACTGCGCCAAGTACGGCTTCGTGCAGGACGGCAAGCCCGTGTTCCCGGAATTCCACACCGCGACCCACGTGGCCCCATCACCGCTGGAACCCGAGCGCGAGGTCCCCATCGCCGTGGGGCTCGACTTCGGCCTGACCCCGGCGGCCGTGTTCGGCCAGCGGCTGCCCTCCGGGCGCTGGCTCTGGCTGGGCGAGCTGGTGGCCGAGGACATGGGCATGGTCCGCTTTGCCGAGGAGCTGCGCGCGCGTCTGGCCGCAGACTACGCCGGGCTGGAGGTGCGCATCCACGGCGACCCGGCGGGCTCCCAGCGCTCCCAGGTGGACGAGCGCACGCCCTTCGACATCCTGCGCGCCCAGGGGCTCGACGCCCGCCCCGCCCCCACCAACGACCCGCTGCTGCGGCGCGAGGCCGTGGCCATGCCGCTCTCGCGCCTGGTGGAGGGTCGGCCCGGGCTCTTGGTCTCGCCATCCTGCCGCACGCTCATCAAGGGCATGGCCGGGGCCTACCGCTACCGCCGCGTGGAGATTCTCGGGGAGGAACGCTGGCGCGACCAGCCCGAGAAGAACCGCTTCTCCCACGTCTGTGACGCGGCGCAGTACCTCATGGTCGGCGGCGGGGAAGGCCGCCGCGTGCTCGGCGGGAGCGAAGGCCGCGAACTGCCCGGCCGGGCCGAGAACGACTACAAGCCCTTTGGCCGCGAGCCCCGGCGCGGCGTCAGCAGGAGGTGAGCCATGAGCCTGGAATGGTACCTTGTGCCGCCGCCCGTGTTCGCCCATTTTCCCGCCAGGGAGTACCTCTGGCTGCGCCTGGCCGACGAACGCGGCGAGTACGGCTGGGCCGCGCTGGCCCAGCGGGGCGAGCTGCTGGAAGTCCACCTGGAGCTGACGCGCTGGTCCGTTTCCGTGCGGCGCACCCTGGCCGGGGACGCGGCCCGGCTGCGCGCCTGGGCCAGGCGGCGCGGCGTGCGGCGCATGGTGGGCATCAAGGAGGAGGCGGATGCGGCCGCGCCCGACCCGCGCTGGCCCAAGTTCACGCGGATCTTCGGCTTTGCCGGGCACACCCTGGTGCAGACCGCCGTGGCCGAACTCGGCGGCGAACCCCCGCCAGACTGCTGAGAAAAAAAAAAGGGGGGGGTGAGCAATCGCCCGCCGTCTTCGCTGGCTGATTCCGGCCGAGCTGCCTGGGGAAAACCCACACGAACAGCCAGGGCCGACAGAAGGCGCAAACGCCTCTTTTGCCCCTCTCTTGACGGAAACCCGGGCCGCGCATAGGGTCGATGCTCCATGCGAACATCTGCCCGCCCCCCCTTTCCGCGCGCTTTCCTGTGCGGCCGCCGGAGCGACCGCTGCGCCCTCCGGCATGCCCTCCGGCACACCCTCCCCGGGCCCGTCCTGGCCGCCTGCTTTTCGACGGCACTGCTGGCGGCCTCGCTGGTTTTCGGCGGGCTTCTTCCCCTCCCCGAGGCCCGGGCGGACCAGGGCCTCAACACCGCCACCCAGGTGGACCAGCGAACCCGGCGCTACCCCGGCGAGGACGCCCGCCACGTCACCGAGCGGGCAGCGCACGTCTTCGAGCTCGCCCAGGCGGGTTATCGGATCATTTACGGTAAGCAGGGAGTCATTGCCAGCCGGGAATGGGGCTGGGAGACGATCGTGGACCAGACCATGGACCTCGGCCTGGGCGGGCAGGCCTACTGGTACGTGGACGCCACCCAGAACGGCCCGGACGTGGTGGTCCGGGTGCGCTGCGTGGCCGAGCCCGACCCCTTCACCCCCCTGGATGCCGAGGCGCTCCAGGGCCGCCCCGGCCCGCTGGTGGACGCGCGCACCCTGGCACCAGAAACGCCACAGCCCGACGAGGACGCCAAGGCCGACGCCCTGTACGCCGTGTTCTTCAATCGGCTGGACGTGCTCCTGGGCCAGAACCGCCACTGGCTCTACTGCCGCGCCGCCGAGGAATATGCCAAGATGGAGCGCTTCTCCGGCGGGCTCGACGCCTGGTGCCTGGAAGCGGGCGACGCCCGCCCGGGCACCTACCTTGCCCCGGCCAAGCCGCAAGGCAGCCAACCATAGGCCGCATCCTTCCAGCTGAAATCATTGATTGTAAACCAGACGTGCGACGGATTGTCGCATTGTTGGCAATACCCTGTGCCTTTGCCTGGTCAGCCGAAGCGGACCTCCAGCAGGGAAAAGTCGTCCTCCAGCTCGGCCCGGCCGCTCATGGCCCGCACCTGGGTGAGCAGCGCGCCGAACCACTCCTCCTCGCGCCGCAGCTCCCCCACCCGTGCGGCGAATTCCGCCAGGGTCCACATGCCCCCGCCCCGCCGCTCGATCTCGTAGCAGCCGTCGGAGAAGACCACGAGCGCGCTCCCCGGCTCCACCCGGCACTCGTCCTCGCGGTAGTCCGCCTCGCGCATGCCGCCCATGAGCATGTTCGGCGTGCGCAGCTCGCGGCACCCGGAGGGCATGAAGAGCAGCGCGGGGGGGTGGCCGCCCGAGGCGTAGCGCAGTGTCCGGCTCGGACGGTGGTAGACCCCGTACCACATGGTGAAGAACATGCCCCCCTGCTCGGTCATGGGGAAGGCGGCGTTGAGCGCGGCGAGCACCCGCGCCGGGGAGCGGAAGTCCGTGTCCGGCAGGGCGTGGGCGCGCAGGACGTTGGTGATGGACACGGAGAGCAGGGCCGCGCCCACCCCGTGGCCGGAGACGTCCGTGAGGTACACGGCGAAGTGGTCCCGGTCGAGCCAATGGTAGCCGAAGGCGTCGCCCCCGAGGTCTGCCGAGGGCTCGAAGGCCCCGCGCGCGCGGATGCCCCGCTCGTCGAAGGGTCCGGGGATGAGCTGGCGCACGTAATGGGCCGCGCGGCGCAGCTCGCCGGAGAGGGTATCCAGGGCGGTGCGCAGCTCGGCCGTGCGCTCGCGGACCTTCTCCTCCATGTCGCGGTAGAGCCGCGCGTTTTCTATGGCCAGGGAGGCCTGCGCGGCAAAGGCCATGAGGCGCTGGGCGTCGCGTTCGGTGAAGGGCCCGCCGCGCTTGTTCAGTGCCTGGATGGCACCGATGGCCCGGCCCTGCTTGTTGACCACCGGGCAACAGAGGATCGCGCTGGTGCGGTAGCCCGTGGCCGCGTCCAGGTCGGGGTTGAAGCGGGGGTCGGCGTAGGCGTCGGGGATGTTCACGCAGGCCCGCTCCGTGAAGGCCGCCCCGGCCACGCCCCGGGTGCTCGGCAGGCGTATCTCCCTGCCGCCCAGCCCCTGGGCCACGGGCGTCCAGAGCTCGTCTGAGGTTTCGTCATGAAGGAAAAGCGTGCTGCGGTCCGCGTCGAGGATGCGCGTGGCCGCCGCCATGATGCGCCGGAGCAGCGGTTCGAGTTGCAGCTCGCTGGCCAGGGCCAGGGTCAGCTCGCGGAACTCCTCCTCGCCGGAACCGTCCTCGCCTCCCGCCGCCGCGAGCTCGCGCCCCGGGCAGAGCAGGGCCGAGAGCAGCCGGGCCAGGGGCGCGGCCTCCGGGCCGTGGACCGTACAGAGCAGATCTCCGCCGAGGCTCACTTGCTCGGCCGGGGCATCCTCCCCGTTGCCCGGAGCCCACGTTCCGGCCAGAGGCGCGCCGTCAGGCCCCGTGAGCGCCACCAGGCCCTCCAGCCCGCGCAGCACCCAGCCCACCTCCGGACGCGCCAACAACCGCTGCAAACGATCCTGCCCCATGCATGCACCCTGCCCAAGGCGGGAGCAAGCGTCAAGCGAACGCCCGCTTGAACGGCCCCATGGGAAAGGATAAAAGGGATGCGGAACCACCAACCCAAGGGAGGAGCCGCATGCCAATCCACTTCCGCCGGGGGGTGCTCTGCACCCTGCTTCTGGCCCTGGCCGCCGCTTCCTGCGCCACGGCCCCGCACCCGCTCCTGGAGGCCGATCCCTCGGCCATGAATAACGTCACGCTGCTGCGCTACTATTACGACCTGGGCGAGGCCATCGACCAGTGCGAGCAGTCCGGCCAGGGCGATACTACCGTGAGCGTGGGCACCGGCGCAGGCAGCGGGGGCACCTGGGGCGGGCTGAGCATCGGCCGGACCATCGGCGAGGGGTGCGACTCCTCGGAACTCCGCCAGAAGCGAACCGAAACCCGGGTGCTGCTGAACGAGCGCGGAATCGAGCCGTGAGCCTGCGCAGGCGCGCCGAAGGTGCAACGGGCGACCTCCCGCCCGCCGGGCCCGGTGCGGCACCGGGGTCCGTTCGTTTTCCGCATCCCCTGCATTGAACCGACCGAGCCTATCTTGATGACATGGGCTGATATGGGCTGACCTCTGGGCCGATTTGGACCGGGCAGGGCCGGAGGCATCCTCATCAGCCTATGGAAAGCGGGCGGCCACATTTTTTCCTGAAGGAGAAGGATTGGCATGCCCAAGGTATGAACGGGCAAATCGACGGCGGGGCTGTCGGGCGCTACAGGCACGGTCGGGCCGGGCGCGGGGGTGGCCATGGATCAATGCCCGTCGCGACGCCTCCCGAAATCCTACGGTGCAGGCGCGCGCGGATCGAACGGGCGGGCCGGGCGCGGGGGTGGCCAGGCGCGAGGAGCGGCCGGGGCCGAAGCGTATGCGAAATACGTGAGGGTCCGGCCACGACGAGCAACGCCGCCACCCCCGATTCCCGGCCCGCCCGTCAGCTTTTGGTGGAGAGGACCCCCCCACCCCCCGACA
>JBFWJM010000095.1:0-10822 GCA_050253205.1 Desulfovibrionaceae bacterium | reverse complement strand
CGTTTCCCGGCGCGCACGGCGATGAGTTCGCCGCAGATGGACACGGCGATCTCCTCCGGAGTCTGCGCGCCGATGGTCAGGCCGATGGGGCTGTGGCAGCGGGCGATGTCCTCGTCGGTGAAGCCTCCCGAGCGCAGGGCGTCGTAGATGTTGTCGCGTTTTTTCTTGGAGCCGATCATGCCCACGTAGGACGCTGGCGTGCGCAATGCCTCGCCCAGCACGGTCTTGTCGTGCAGGTGCCCCCGGGTGAGGATGACGATGAACGAGCGTTCGTCCACGCCGAGGCTGTTGCAGCAGCCGTCGAAGCCGTCCAGCACGCGGACTTCGTCGGCCATGGGAAAGCGTTCGCTGTTGGCGAAGTCCGCGCGGTCGTCCAGCACCACGAGGCGGAACCCGAGGGGCGCGGCAGCCCGGGCCGTGGCCTGGGAGACGTGCCCCCCGCCGAAGAGAAACAGCGCAGGCGGCGGGGCCATGGTCTCCACCAGGAGCGCGGCCTCTCCTTCCCGCGCGAGGACCACCTCGCGTGCGGGGCCCGCTTCGGCCAGGAGCCGCGCTGCCTCCCGGGCGCAGGGGAATTCGCCGGGCAGGGGCTCGGCCGGGTCCTGAGCGGCGTGGGCCGGTTCGCGGCCGGGAACCAGGGACGTGCAAAGGCGGACGGCCTTGCCCAGGCGCAGCCGCTCGCGCACGTCGTCCAGGGCGGCCAGCGCCGGGGAGCCGGGCTCCAGCCGCTCCAGGCAGAGCGTCAGCCTGCCGCCGCAGATCATGTCCGTATTGGCGGCGAGGTCGCTGGTGAGGTCCATGCCGCGCAGGGCGAAGGCTGCGGCCCCGGGTTCGCGCAGCATGAGCAGGGCCTCCTCGCAGGCCATGGCCTCCACCTGCCCGCCGCCCACGGTGCCGAGGATGGCGCCGCTTTCGCGCACGGCCATCTTCGCGCCCGAGGAGCGCGGCGTGGAGCCGGAGCTGTCCGTCACCGTGGCCACGACCAGGCGTTCACCCGAGGCGAGCAGGGCGGACACCTTGTTCAGAAATCGCATCATGGAGAATGATCCTTTGGTTGGGGTTGGTTCTCGGCCCGGCGCAGCACGCGCTTGGCCAGCCAGTGTTCCGAGGGCTCGAAGGGCTCCTCCCCCTCCACGCAGGCGACCTTAGGCCGCCAGCCCGGGGGCAGCGCCGCCTCCAGCCGTTTCTTGAGTGCGTCCGCCACCGCGTCGCGGCTCGCCCCGCGCGCGGCGCGCGTCTGCACGCGCAGTTCCGAAATGGGTCCGGGAGCGTACTCCGCGAGAAAATCCACCAGCCCCGCCACCCCGTAGGCCAGTTCGTTGAGGGCGGCCAGGGGCAGGGGCGCGCCCGCGTCGCCCTGCGCCGCAAGCCGGGGGCCGACCTCCATGCGCCGCAGCACGCTGCCGCAGGCGCAGCGCCCGGGCAGGATGCGCCCCATGTCGCCCGTGCGGTAGCGGATGAGCGGCATGACCCGACGGGAGAGGGTGGTGACCACCAGTTCTCCGGTTTCGCCGTCGGGCAGGGGGGCTCCTGTGTCGGGGTCGGCCGCCTCAACGAGCATGTCCGCCTCGCGCAGGTGCATGCCCCGGTGGGCCGTGCAGTCCACGGCCCCGCCGAGCCCGGTCTCCACCATGCCCCAATGGCGGAACACCTCGCAGCCCAGCGCCCGCTGCGCGTTGGCGGCCACGGCTTCGGGTATGGCGTCCCAGCAGAGCAGCACGGAGCGCACCGCCCCCCCGGGCAGGCCGCGCGCCTCCCAGGCCAGGGCCAGGGCGTTCACCTGCGCGGGGGAGCCCACCACGCAGCGCGCGCCTTCGTCCCGGATGCACGCCAGGGCGTCCTCCATGGTTTTTCCGTTTTCTCGGAGGGGCCCGTGGGCCAGGCCGCGCGCGCCCCAGCGGGCCAGGGCTCCGGAGAGCAGCGCGGCCACCCCGCCGGAGGTGTCCCCCGGCAGGAGGATGAGCACGCCGTCGCCTGGGTCGGCCATCTGGCGCATGCCGTGGGAAAAGAACGCGGCCGTGCGTTCCAGGTCGCCCGCGCTGTGGAAGAGCCGCTTGGCCTCGCCCGTGGTGCCCGAGCTGCGCAGGGTGACCACCCGGGCCACCTCGTCTCGCGAGGCGCAGAGGAATGCGTCCGGGTTCTGGGCCAGCTCCGCCGGGGTGGTTCGGGGCAGGGCGGCGTGGGGGGCGTTCTCCGGGAGTCCGGCGAACTTGCGCCTGTAGAACGGGCTCGCGGCCCTGGCCTGGCGCACGACCTCGGCCGCGCGCTCCGCCTGCCAGGCGCGCAGGGTTTCGGGCCCGGGGTCGAAGCCGAGGCGCTCCCGGTGCCAGGGGTCGAGGCAGAAGCCGCTCACCGTGGTTTCCTGTAGAGCGTGGTGCCGTCCTGCGCGGTGAGGTTGTACGCACAGAACGGCACGAGCCTGCCGTCCGGGGCCACGGCGTGGATGCAGCAGCCGCGCAGGCGGTCGAGGTTCAGGGTCCAGGCGTCCTGGAAGCCCATGGCCGAAATGGCGAAGCGGTGCGTGGCCGCGCGCTCCAGGAAGCGGTCGAGGTCGTCCTTCTTTTCCTCGTTTTCCCCTGCGCGCAGGTCGCCCAGGGGCCTGGGCGCGGGCGCGGCCCACTGCGCGCTGACGAAGGCCTTGGCCTTGTCCGCGCCCTCGGCGGCCTGGATGGGCGAGGAGTCGCAGCAGGAGCGCGGGCTGGAGATGCGCCGCAGGGAGAGGTCCTCGTTCACCACGTAGTTGGCGTGGAACGAGCACAGGGAGTGCTCGCACCCGGGGGGCAGGAAATCCCCCGCGCGGAGCATGCCCCTGGTCTGGGCCTCCAGTCCGCGCATGAGCTCCGGCAGGGTGATGCGGTCCTCGTCCCTGGGGGGGGCGTCGTAGCGGCCGAAGTAGCTGATGGGCTGGAAGTGGACGCCGCGTACATGGGGCGCGCGGGAGGCCGCCAGGCGCACGATGTCGCCCAGGGCGTGGTCGTTGACCCCGGGAACCACGGTGGGCACCAGCACCACGCCCACCCCGGCCCCGGCCAGGGCGTCGAGGGCGTCGAGCTTGACGCGCAGCAGCGGCGCGCCGCGCAGCCGCAGGAGGATGGCGTCGTCCGGCCCGTCGAACTGGAAGAAGGCGGAGTCGAGCCCGGCCTCTGCCAGGGCGGCGACGTATTCCGGGTCCGCGCCCAGGCGCAGGCCGTTGGTGTTGATCTGCACGAAGGGAAAGCCGAGCCCCTTGGCCAGGGCCACCAGCTCGGGCAGGTCGTCTCGCACCGTGGGCTCGCCGCCGGAGAACTGGAGGTTGCATGTGCCGGACGCGGCCAGCACCGAGCGGAGCATGGCCTCCACCTGCTGGATGGACGGGTCGGCCTGCGGGGCGGGGCCGGGCCCGGCCGAGGCGAAACATATCGGGCAGCGCAGGTTGCAGCGGGCGGTCACGTCCACCACGGCGGTGCAGGTGTGCTGGTTGTGCTCGGGGCAGAGGCCGCAGTCGAAGGGGCAGCCCCGGTCCTGGCCCGTTGCCGGGGCCTCGGGCCGGGAGGGCAGCTTCTCGCGCTGCCAGTCGGCCATGTCCGGCCCGCCGCGCCAGGTGATGGTGCGGAACTCGCCGTGCTCGGGGCAGGTCTTGCAGAGATGCACGTCCGCGCCCGTGCGTTCGTGCCGCGCGGGGATGCGCCGCAGGCAGACGGGGCAGAGGCTTTCCAGTGGGTATGATTCGGGTGCTCGGGAGGGCATGGGGGCTCCTGTGCGCTTGGACGCTTCTGGGGGTCGCACAGAATACGCGCCGTGTAAAGCGGCCTCGGCGCTTTCCGGCCGCCCATGACAAGGCGGAGGTCAGGAGCGGAAGGTGAAGTAGACCGCTCCCAGCAGGCAGAGCCCTGCCCAGGCGTGGTTCGAGTTCAGGGGCTGGCCCATGTAGAGCAGGGAGAAGGGAGCGAACACGGCCAGGGTGATGATCTCCTGCAGGAGCTTGAGCTGCGGCAGGGAGAGCGCGGTGAAGCCGATGCGGTTGGCTGGCACCTGGAGCAGATACTCGAACAGGGCCACTCCCCAGCTGAGGATGGCGGCCACGTACCACGACCTGCCGCCCAGGTGCTTGAGGTGGCCGTACCAGGCCACGGTCATGAACACGTTGGAAGCCACCAGAAGCGCGATGGTCTTCAGGATCGTCGCATGCACGCGCGGACCTCCGGAGCATGGGTGGGGAACAAAGCGCGGCATGCCGCTCACCGCAAGGCATCTACGCCAGCCTGCAGCCCGCGTCCAGCGGTTTTCGGGCCCCGTGCGGCAGGGCGGCGAAAGCCCCGGAACGGCGGACCGTCCCGGGGCTTGGAGGGGCGTATTGGTTGCGGGTTATTGCTTGGTGATCTTGCGCAGGTCACGGGCCAGCTCCGCCAGGCGCTGCACCTCGGCGCGGGCCTGGGCCATGGACACGGCCGTGCTCTCGGCCACGTTGCTGACCTCGGTGACGGAGCGGCTGATCTCGTCGCTGGTGGTGGACTGCTCCTCGGCAGCGGTGGCGATGGCCCGGACCTGGTCGGCGGTGTTGTCCACCAGTTCGCGGATGGAGAGCAGGGCCTCGCCCGACTGGTTCACCAGATCCGTGGCGCGCTGCACGGCCTTGTCCGTCTCGCCCACGGAGTCGGCGTTCTCCCTGGTGCCGTTCTGGATGGCCCGGATGGCCGCGTCCACTTCCTTGGTGGCGGTCATGGTCTTCTCGGCCAGCTTGCGGACCTCGTCGGCCACCACGGCGAAGCCACGGCCCGCCTCGCCCGCGCGGGCCGCCTCGATGGCGGCGTTGAGCGCCAGCAGGTTGGTCTGGTCAGCGATGTCGGTGATGACCCCGAGCACCTTGCCGATGCCTTCCGCCTTGGTCCCGAGCTCTTGCATGTTGTCGCGCAGGCGCATGGACCGGTCGCGCACGGTGTTCATGGCGGTCATGGCCTGCTCCACGATCTCCGCGCCGCCGTCGGCGCGCTCGCGGGTGTCGTTGGCGGCCTCGGCCGCCTTGCCCGCGTTGGAGGCCACCTCCAGCACCGTGGCGTTCATCTGTTCCATTGCCGTGGCCGTTTCCACGGCGCGGGACTTCTGCTGCTCCGCGCCCGTGGCGGCCACGGACACCTGGTCGAGGATGGAGGTGGACGAGTCGCCTATGGTTCCGGCCACATCCATGATCTGCTCGTTGACTTCGCTGATGTGCTGGAAATGCTTCTGGAGGCGGTCCTCCTTCTCCACCAGCTCGGTGACGTTGCGAGCCACCTCCATGCGGCCGATGATGTTGCCCTCCGGGTCGCGCAGGATGTCCGAGGTGGGCTTGATGGCGATGTGCTTGCCGTTCTTGTTCAAGTGCAGCACCTCGCCCTCGAAGTGGCCGTCGCGCAAGGTACACTGCTTGATGGGGCAGTCGGGCGTGCCGCAGACGGGCGCGTTGAACACATCTCGGCAGGGCATGCCCTTGAGGTCCTTGAGCTGGAGGCCCGCATAGCGCGCGGTGGCCTCGTTGGCCACGGCGATGCGCATGTCGTCGTCCACGGTGAATATGGGGTCCGGCACGGCGTTGACGATGTACATGTAGGTCCGCACTTCCTGCAGGATGCCGCCGATCTTCACCATGAGCACGTTGAACCAGCCGGAGAGCTCGCCCATCTCGTCCCGGGCGGAGTCGTCCAGGCGGTCGGTGAGGTCCGCGCGGTCCTCGGCGATGTCGCGTATCTTTTCGATGACCCGCTGCGCGGGGGAGACCACGCTCTTGGTGAGGAAGAGCCAGGTGACCAGCGCCGGGATCACCAGGATGACCAGCAGCATGGAGCCGATGGTCACGCGGGCGTTGGAGATGATGCCCGTCTCCTCGGAGATGTCGAGGGTGTAGGCGATGGCTCCGATCTGCCTGCCGCGGTAGTCCTTCACCGGGAAGGCGGCCATGGCCCGGCCCTTGTCCACGCGCATGGTCATTTCCTTGGTGGCGCTTTCCAGGACTTCGGGCGAGATGGTGGAGGCCATGGACTTGTCCCCCGAGGTGGAGACGAGCACGAACTTCTGGCCCACCACGGGGTACTTGGCCGGGTCGTTGAGGTTGCGGGCGATGGAGAGCTGGTCCACGTTCATGAACAGTTGCAGCTCCTTGCCCGCGCCCTCGGAGGCGGATTGCAGGATGGGGTCGAAGGCGAGCAGGACCTCCACGGAGCCGAGGTGGGCGCCGTCCGCCGCGCGCACGGGGGTGAGCCCCCGGATGGCGAAGCCGCCGCGCCCGAGCTCGATGCCCTCCACGGGCTTGCCGGTCTTGTTCACGTCGAGAACCGTCTGGCGGAAGGAGGTCAGGTCGTCGGAGACGTCCATCCACTTGCCGTCGCGCTTGACCTGCTTGTCGCGCCAGACGCGCAGCAGGCTGCGGGCGTTGGGCAGGTGGTAGTGGAGCTGGAACTTCTGGCCTCCCGTGGCGTCGGCGTAGCCCTTGGAGACGGACGCGAGGGCCTCGCGGAGCATGGCGCGGGCCTGCTGGGCGGCGGGGTCGTTCTCGTTCTCGATGTCGCCGGAGAGGGCCAGCTTGAAAGCCGCCTGCGCCTCGGGCAGCTGGGAGAACAGGGAGGCCATCTCCCTGGCCCGGGCGGAGGTGGCGGCTATGGAGTTCTCCAGCTCCGCCTGCTTCTCCATCACCATGTTTCGGACGAAGTTCTGCTGCAACAGCTCCATGCTGTCCTTGAGCAGGTAAAAACTCGTTCCCCCCAGCACCAGGAGTGTTCCCAGGACGGGCAGGAGCACCTTGAGACGGATGCTCATCTTCATCGTGTGGTATCCTTCCCCGGGCAGCGTGCGGCCGCCAGTAGCGTTAGCCCTTGTGCCGGCCCAGCCGGCTCGAAACCCTATTGGCTGGAGAGTTACAGATCAGCAGCTTTTTGGCAACACTGGAGTCTTGTGAAATTGGCGACAAGGCCGTCGACGGGCCAATATTGGAGGAAAGGGTGGCGGATGGCTGCCCCGGGTGCCTGCGCGAGGCGGAACGGAGCGGACACGTGGAGCGAAATCGGGAAATTATCCTGGACCAAGCCCGGGGATTGCTGGTGGGGATTCTCGTATGGCTGGTAGGGTGCTTGCGGCGTTTTCACCCGTCTTGCCAAGGGGTTCGAGCAGCGCCGAGGGCGGGCCGGGAATGCCCGGCCCGCCCCGGGGCACGGGCTATTCCACGGAGCCGAAGACCTTTTTGAGAATCTCGCTGGCGTAGTCCGTCGGGTTTTCGCGGATGTTGGCCTCTTCCTGCTCCATCATATAGTAGAGGCCGTCCAGCGCCTTTCGCGTCACGTAGGCGTCGAGGTCGAGGCTTTCGGTGCCCATGCCGACGGCTGAGCCTGCGGCCTGCGCGGCGGAAGTCATGGCCTTGTAGTTCTGGGTCACGCCCACGCCGTCCATGGCTTCGGAGACGATGGGCTCGATGCGCTCCAGCAGGGCGGAGTCGGAACTGGAGCGGAAGTAGTCCGTGGCAGCCGTGTCGCCGCCGTCGAGGATGGAGCGGGCGTCATCGAAACTCATGTTGGAGATGGCGTCGCCGAGCACGTCGAGCGTTTCGGGCACGGCCCGCTCGGCGGCGCGGTTCATGCTGCTGACGAAGGAATCGGCCAGTTCGGACTGGCCCAGCAGGCGCAGGCCGCTTTCCACCTTGGAGAGGGAATCGGGCACGGGGATTTTCACGTCCGCGTTGCCCAGGAAGCCGTCCTCCGCGCCGAGGGAGGAAACGGCCGCGTCCACGGCCTTGTCGAGCGCGGTCTTGAGCCCGGAGACGATCTCCGAACTGGTGAGCGACGAGGCGAAGGACGTTTCGGAGCCGGAAGAGCCGGAGGTCGTCTCTAGCGCCTCCTTGACCTTGGAGAGCTTGTCGGCCCAGCCGCCCGATGCGGGCGCGGCCAGGAGGAGGCAGAGCAGGGCGGCCAGGGCGGCCGCTCCGGCGGGCAGGGTGGGTTTTCGGTGGTGCATGTTCGGCCCCTGTGCTTTGGACGTGTTCGGACGCGCGCCGCAGTGTTCGCAGCGTCGGTTCACTAGAGCGCATTTTCCCGGTGGAGGAAAGCCCTCTTGAGAAAAAATGAGCTGCGGCGTCCAGGCCTTTTCCTGCCCTGCTCCGCGCCTTCTCCGAGCATGGATGCCCGGCGCATGGCCCTGCATGCGCACGGTTCAGCGGGACGGGGAGACGCGCTCGTAGCGCGTGGACGGCCCGCGTCCCTTCTTCACGAGCAGCCCGCGCCGGACCAGGTCCTGGAGGTCGTAGATGGCCGTGCGGGTGGGCAGCCTCCCGCCCACAATCTCCTGATATTCCTTGCGCGTCACCGAGCGTCGGGTGCGGATGGTCTTCCAGGCCTGGGCCTGGCGCTCATTGAGCGGTTGCACCGCCTCCCGTGCCGGGGTGGCCGCTTCTCCCTCCGCCGTGGCGGGAGCCGGGCGGGCAGGGCCGGAGCCCTGCTGGCTTGCCGCCCCCGCCGGAGGGGCCATGCGGGCACCCGGGGAAGCCGCCCCGGGCTGTGGCTGGCCATCGTCGCCAACTTCGGGGGGGGATAGGCGTTCCGGCGCGCCTGCGCCCCGGCCCGCCCCGCGTGCTCCCGGCCGCCCGCTCTCCTGGTAGTCGGGGAGGTCGTCCTCTCCTGGCTCCGGGCCTTGGTCCGTGCCGGGTTCGCCGTCTTCCGGCCGCGAGGAGACGTTCAGCGCCAGCGGGAAGGGCCGGGACTCCTCCAGGCGGATTTCCTCGGGCTGGATGATCTCCGTCTCGGCCATGACCGCCGCGCGGGTGATGGAGTTCACCAGTTCGCGCACGTTGCCGGGCCAGTGGTAGTGGATGAGCTTGGCCAGCGCGCCCTTGCTCAGGGTCAGCTCCGCGCGCCCCGTGAGCTGCATGGCCTGGCGCAGGTAATACACGCCGAGCAGGGGGATGTTCTCGGGGTGGGAGCGCAGGGGCGGTGCCGTGATGGAGACCACCTTGAGCCTGTAGTAGAGGTCCTCGCGGAAGAGCCGCTCCTCGATGAGCGAGGGGATGTCCACGTTGGTGGCGGCGATGATCCGCACGTTGATGTCCACTTCCTTGTCGCTGCCCAGCGGCTTGATCTTGCGCGTGGCCAGGGCCCGCAGCAGCGATTGCTGGACCTTGGGCGAGGCGGACTGGATCTCGTCGAGAAAGAGGATGCCGCCCCCGGCCTCCAGGAACGCGCCCTTGCGGTCGGCCCTCGCCTCGGTGAACGCGCCCTTGATGTGCCCGAAGAGCGCGTCGAGCAGCAGGTTCTCGTCCAGGGCCCCGCAGTTGATGGAGACGAAGGGGCAGGCGCTGCGCACGCTGTGGGCGTGGATGGCCTCGGCGATGAGCTGCTTGCCCGTGCCTGTCTCACCGCCTATGAGCACGTCCACGTCCGCCTGGGCCGCCTTGAGGATGTCCGCCTTGAGCCCGGAGATGATCGGGCCCTGGCCGACGATCTCCGGCACCAGGCTCAACTCGGCCTCGTTGAGCGCCGAGAACTCGGCCCGCAGGTCGGCTGGCTCGCGCTTGTTCACGTTGAGGATGGCCTCGTCCTTGGCGCGGATTTCCTCCACCTGTCGGCGGAAGCGGCGGATGATGTTGTTGATGGACCGCTGGAGCGAGGCCACGTCCGAGGAACTGGAGGGCAGGTCGATCTCCTCCAGGGCGTCCAGGCGGTGCATCTCGTCCATGCGCTGGGCCAGGCGCTGCAAGGGCGAGGTCAGGAGCCTGCCGAAGCAGAGGATGAGCACCGCGATGAGCACCACGCTGCCCGCAGTGACGAGCAGCATCACGTCCAGGTGCTTGTATCCGGCCACGATGGGCAGCTGGCTGCGGTCCACGTTGGCCACCCCGGCCACCACGCCCGGCCTGCCGGGCAGGCTCTGGAAGCGGATCGGCACGTAGGAGAAGAAGTGCGACGGGCCGGAGGAGCCCAGCAGCCCGCCATCGACCACCTGGTCGAGCCCGCGCTGCCCCTCGCGCACGGCCTCCACGGCCTTCCAGTAGCGGGTGTGGTTGTCGTTGGGCCGGAACGCCGTGTCCTGGCCCTGGCGGCCCAGGGTGCCCTCGTAGTTCTCCCGTGCAAGAAAGGTCGTCAGCTCCTGCTTTTCCGGGTTGTCCTCGGATTGGAAGAGAATCCAGCCTTCTGTGTCAAAAAGATAGTTGAACCGCAGCTCCGGGCTGCGCGGAAAGTCCCAGAGCGGCGAGGAGCGGGAGTTGTACAGGGAGAGGATGTCGCGCAGGTGGCGCGCCTCGATGGACAGGAACACGATGCCCGCCGGGTGGCCCTGCGTGGCCGGGACGGCCGTCTGCATCCGAAAGACGTGCGTGCGCACGAAGAGGTTGGCCGCGTGGTCGTCGGGCATGGGGTAGACCGCCTCCAGCACGCTGGAGAGGCGCACCTCCCCCGGGGCCAGCGAGCCGAAGCGCTGGAGCTCCAGCAGTGGATTGGGCTGCATGCGCGGCAGGTCCTCCTGCGTCATGAGCCGGACCCTGCCCCCGCGCTGCACCAGGACCACGGGCTCCGCACCCCCGGCGGGCAGGAAGGCGAGCTCGAAGTACGGCGGCGAACCGGCGGCCACGCGCCGCTCCAACTCGCCGCGCAGGTCCTCGGGGGCGAGGCTCCCCCGGGAAAGGAAGAGCAGGTCCTCGCGGCAGGTTTCCAGGTATTGCTCCATCTCGTGGGCCAGGGCCAGGGTCTGCATCTTCACCGTGCGCGCCAGGGCGATGTGGTGGTTTTCCTCGGAGACGTGGTACGAGGCGTACCCCGTGAACAGCAGGATGCCCACGATGGAGGGCAGCTGGGCGAGCAGCAGCCTGCCGCGCCGGCCCATGCGCCGGAAC
>JBFWJM010000094.1:0-10878 GCA_050253205.1 Desulfovibrionaceae bacterium | reverse complement strand
CCGTGGTGGTGGCACACAGCTTCGCGCGCATCTTCTACCGCAACGGCTTCAACATGGGCCTCGTGCTGCTGGAGGTGGGCGACGACTACAAGAAGCTCGGCGACGGCGACCAACTGGAAGTGGACACCGCCAGCGGTGTCATCCACAATTTGGCCACCGGGGAGTCCGTGCAGTGTGCGCCCGTGCCTGCGTTCATGCAGACCATTCTCGACGCGGGCGGACTGGTGGAGTACGGCAAGAAGAAGCTCGGCTAGCCGGGAATCGCCATGCCGGACGGCTCCAGGGTGGCGGCGATGGGAGGCGAGTGGGATGCGAGTGAGGGGCTGGGGCCCTGGCGGCCCACCTCGGCCATCTCAGACAACCCGGCCCATGCGAGGCCATGCGTGGCCGCGCCGCTGCCCCGTGAGTTCCCCCCCCCTCGTGGCGGAGGGAATTGCCCCTCCCGTTCGGTGACGGGGCTGCCCGGAGGGTTGCTCCTTTGGCTGCCGATCTGTTGCCGATCTGGCTGTCGACCTGGCTGCCAACTAGACAGGTTGATTGATTTTATGTATATATAACATATCGAAAAATATAACCATTGATCGAAGGAAAGACACAATGAAGATTTGCGTGCTGCCCGGAGACGGCATCGGCACCGAGATCGTGGCCCAGGCGCTGCGCGTGCTCGGCGCGGTGGGCGACAAGTTCGGCCACCAGTTCGAGACCACCGAGGCGCTCATCGGCGGCGTGGCCATCGACGCCACGGGCTCGCCGCTCCCCGAGGATACCGTGGCCAGGTGCAAGGACGCCGACGCCGTGCTGCTCGGGGCCGTGGGAGGGCCCAAGTGGGATACCATCGACCCGGCCATCCGCCCGGAAAAAGGGCTCCTCGGCATCCGCAAGGCCCTCGGCCTCTTCGCCAACCTGCGCCCGGCCAAGCTCTTCCCCCAGCTCAAGGACGCCTGCTACCTGCGGCCCGACATCACCGCCAAGGGCCTCGATGTCATGGTCGTGCGCGAGCTTACGGGCGGCATCTACTTCGGCGAGCCGCGCGGCGAGGAAGTGCGCGACGGCGAACGCTTCGGCTACAACACCATGACCTACTGGGAGCACGAGATCGCCCGCATCGCCAAGGTGGCCTTCGAGGCGGCCAGGAAGCGCTCCGGGCGCGTCTGCTCCGTGGACAAGGCCAACGTGCTCGATGTCTCGCGCGTCTGGCGCGCCGTGGTCATGGACGTGGCCAAGGAATACCCCGACGTGGAGCTTTCGCACATGTACGTGGACAACGCGGCCATGCAGCTCGTGCGCGACCCCTCGCAGTTCGACGTCATGGTCACCGGCAACCTCTTCGGCGATATCCTCTCCGACGAGGCCGCCGCCATCACCGGGTCCATCGGCATGCTGCCCTCGGCCTCCCTGGGCGAGGCCAACCCCGGCCTCTACGAGCCCATCCACGGCTCCGCGCCGGACATCGCCGGGCAGGACAAGGCCAACCCCCTGGCCACCATCCTCTCCATCGCCATGATGCTGCGCCATTCCTTCAACATGGCCGAGCCCGCCGACGCCATCGAGACCGCCGTGGAGCGGACCCTGGAGCAGGGCTGGCGCACCGGCGACATCATGAGCGAAGGCATGAAGCCCGTGGGGTGTGTGGGTATGGGAGACGCCGTGCTGGCCAATCTGGCAGGCCGCTGAAAAGCGGCGGTCTGCTTCGTTGCGGTGAGCGTTGCAGTCCCTCGTGGGCAGAAGAGCCCACGTCGGGCCTGCCTCGCTCCCCGCGCCTGGCATCCCACCACTTTTGAGCGGCCTGCGGGAATGTGCCGTTAAAGGCGGCATGCCGGGCTTCGCAAGATTCCATATCGCCGTCCGCGCAGGACCGTAGCCCGCAATGGGTTTACCTGCGGGAATGTGCTGTTGAAGGCGGCATGCCGGGCTTCGCAAGATTCCATATCGCCGTCCGCGCAGGGCCGCCGTCCGCGCAGGGCCGCCGTCCGCGCAGGGCCGCTGTCCGCGCAGGGCCCAAGGCTTCGATTCCGTAAAGGGGGCGGCCGCCCCCTTTTTTCCGCACCCGGATTACGCTATGCTGCCCGCTGATCCAATACGAGGAGGAATGCCCGTGTTCATCCAATGGTCGGGCTCCATGGAAATCGGCATCGAGGAGATCGACGCCCAGCACCGCGAACTTGTGGCCATCATCAATCGGCTGCACGAGGCGGAGCGCGCGCTCCTGGCCGAGGAGGAGGGCGCGGACCTCTCCGACGCCGAACTCCGCAAGCGCCGCGAGGCCCCCATGCGCGAGTGCCTCCAGGAGATGATGCGCTACGCCGTGGGCCACTTCCGCGAAGAGGAGGCGCACATGGAGCGCGTCGGCTGGCCGGGGCTGGGCCTGCACCGGGGCGCCCACGAGGCCTTCCTCGACCAGGTGCAGCAGCTCGACCACCACGTCTGGCAGGGGCGCGGCACCCCGGCGGAAATACTCGACTACCTCACCTCCTGGCTCACCCGGCACATCATGCACGCGGACAAACTCTTCGCCGACTACTGCGCCGACCGGGAAGGCGGCAGATGACCCGGCCCGGTTCCCAGGCATCGGACCCGCTTGAAGTACCCGGCGGGATAGAAGGGACCGACGCCCCTGGCGTCCGCTTCTGGCGCGATGGCGACCTCGGCGGGCTGGAGCTGCGCTGGTCGCGCTACGACGAAGCCTGCTTCGGCACCCATACCCACGACACCTATTCCGTGGGGTTGGTCCTCGGCGGCACCACCCGCGCCGTGCTGCGCGGGGAGCCTGCCTCCCCCGCGCCGGGGCAGGTGGTGCTCCTGCATCCCGACGAGGTCCACTCCTGCAACCCCGTGCGGGGCTCCGGCTGGGCCTACCGCATGTTCTACCTCCGGCCCGGCTGGTTTCGCGACCTGGCCCGGGACCTCTCCGGCACGGAATCCGGCTACCCGCGCTTCGCCGCCGCCCTGGTGGACGACGCCGAGCTCTACGACCTGCTCCAGGAGCTGGCCCGGACCATCGAGGAGGAGGCCGAGGTGCTGGAGCGCCAGGGCGCGGCCACGGACGCGCTCTCCCTGCTGCTGGAGCGGCACTGCGCCGTGGTGCCCGTGCCTCCGGGGGCGGAGGCCCCCGATGCCGTGGTCCATGCCCGCGACCTCCTGGAGCGGGGCCTCGACCAGCCCCTCTCCCTGGACGAACTCGCCCGGGAGTGTGGGCTCTCGCGCTGCCACCTGCTGCGCGCCTTCAAGCGGGCCACGGGCCTGCCGCCCCATGCCTGGCGCACCCAGCGGCGCATCCAGCTCGCCCGGCGGCTCCTGGGCGAGGGTCTGCCCATCGCCGAGGTGGCCCTGGCCACCGGGTTCACGGACCAGTCGCACTTCACCACCGCCTTCCGCAGGGTGGTGGGGGCCACCCCCGGCCAATACCGCCACGGCTGACGCTCCATCACCCGGCGTGATCGCCTCCCACGGAAATCGTTATGGGCGGTTTTCCGTTGGCTGGGGTATGATTCGTTTTCAGGGTATGGTTCGTTGCGGGGCGCAATTTTTTGCAAGACCGTGAGCCCCTGCCGCTCTACCAAGGTGGCCAAGGAGAAACTCATGGTCGATTGTTCCAAGGTGAAATGCGTCATCGTGGTGGACGCGGGGCTGCCCGCAGGGCTCGTGGCCAACACCGCCGCCGTGCTGGCGGCCAACGTGGGCCGGGACCACCCGGAGATATTCGGGCCCGACGTGCCCGACGGCTCCGGGCGGTTGCACCGGGGCATCACGGCCCTGCCGTTCCCGGTGCTCAAGTCCGACGGTCCGGGCGTGGCCAAGATCCTCGCGCGGGCCCTGGAGGCGGAGGGGCTGGAGGCCACGGGGTTCAGCCACGTGGCCCAGGCGGCAGTGCGCTATGACGACTACGCCGCGCGCCTGGCAGAGACCCCCGCCGAGGGCCTGCGCTGGCTCGGGGCCGTGCTTTTCGGGCAGAAGAAACTGGTGAGCAGGCTCACGGGCAGCCTGCCGCTCTACAGATAGGAGGACATGGTGAAGGACAACGCCAATCTGCTGCCCACCCTGGCGGTCCTCGGGGCCGTGGTCCTCTGGGGCAGTTCGTTTTCGGCCATGAAGAGCGTGCTCGACGTGCTCGACCCCATGGCCGCCATGTGGTGCCGCATGGCCGTGGCCGTGGCGGTGCTGGCCGCGCTCCGGCGGCAGATCAGCTTTTCCGGGTACAGAAAGGGCGACTGGCTGCGCCTGGGGTTCATGGCCCTGTGCCTGCCGTGCCTCTACTTCCTGCTGGAGGCCAATGCCCTGACCCTGACCACCTCGGCCCAGGCGGGCGTGGTCTCCGCCTCGCTGCCGCTCATGGTGGCCCTGGGGGGCTGGGCCATGCTGGGCGAGCGCATGCGCCCGCGCGCCGCCGCCGGGCTGGTGCTGGCCATAGGCAGCGTGGCCTGGCTGACGCTGGCCTCCGCTCCGCAGCAGAGCGCCGCGAACCCGCTGCTGGGCAACCTGCTGGAGGCCGGGGCCATGGTTTGCAGCGCCGGGTACATGCTCTACGCGCGCAGCCTCTCCACCCGCTACAGCCCCCTGACCCTCACGGCGGTGCAGATGTTCGCGGGGTTTCTCTTCTTCACGCCTGGGGCCTTCCGGCTGGAGCTGCCCGAGGCGAACCTGGCGGCCACCGCCATGAAACTGCTCTACCTCGGTTCGTTCGTGAGCCTCGGGGCCTTCGGCCTGTTCAACTACGGGGTCAGCCGCATTCCCGCAGGGCGGGCCTCGGCGTTCATCAACATGGTGCCCGTGGTGGCCGTGGCCCTGGGCTGGGGGCTCTTGGGCGAGGCCTTGAACCCCGTGCAGTGCCTGGCGGCCTGCGGCGTGCTGCTCGGGGTCTGTCTGAGCCAGGAGCGCGGCGAAAACCCGGCCGAGGATTCGGAAGAAGCGCCGGAAAGGGTGAAGGGCGAGGCGTGATGCCCGCGTGATGCCCGCTGGAAGGTGGCGCCAGGGGGCGGTGGCGCTAGGGGAGCTGGGCCGCTAGGGGAGCAGAGCCGCGCGCAGCTTGCTCTTCAGCGGTTCCTCCGCGCCTTCGGCGGCCTGCTCCACGATCTCCCGCACCCGGGGGTGCGTGCGCGCGTTGGCCGCGACGGACATGGACGCCGCCTGGCCGATCAGGTGCAGGCGCACGTTCTCGTTGCCCATGAGCGGCATGGCCGAGGCGATCTTGAGCACGGGCTCGGCGTCCCCGGTGGCGAAGAACATGGACCACAGGTGGTCGAGGTGCAGCAGGCTCTCGATGTCGCCGCCGAGCAGGTCCGGCGGGGCCACGGCCAGGAGCTGCGCGGCCAGCTCGGCCTCGCCCTGCCCGGTCCACTCCTTCCTCGCCCGTTCCATGAGTTTTTTCCCGGCGTCGTCGGCCATGAACCAGAAACAGGGCAGGGCGAAGAAGCGCAGGCGCGGCGCGGCGGCCACGTCCTTGTAGAAGCCTTCCTGGGCCTGGGGCGCGCGGGCCAGGGCCGCGCCGATGAAGGAGACGATGAGCTTGTTGCCGTCCTCGGAGATGTCTCGGCTCTCGGCCAGCACGGCCAGCGCCTGGGAGAGGCGCTCCGGCTCCGGGCTCTTGTAGTAATACATGATCCACTGCCCGGCCTCCCCGGCGGAGGCGAAGGGCTCGGCGGCCAGGGCGGGCCGGACCGGGGCGCAGAGCAGGGCGTAGAGCAGGGCCAGGGTGCAAGGGACGGCAACGGCAAGGAGGGGCGAACGGCGCATGCGGATCATTTCCCCATGGTCCGGCGTTCGGTGACGGTCATTCCGCCGATGCCCCAGTTGTCCGTGTCCACCTCGTCGATGACCACCACGGTGGTCTCCGGGTTTTTGCCCAGCAGGTCGCGCAGCAGGTTGGTGACGCCCTCGATGAGCGCGGCCTTCTGCTCGCCCGTGGCTCCCTCTCGGGTGATCCTGATGTTCACGTACGGCATCTTCACTCCTCTTCCTGCTCGTGCTGCGCGGCGAGCAATGCCGCGATCTTTCGTTTCGTGGGCAGCCGCTTCACGGCCAGCTCCAGCCGGAGGGCCGCGCCCTTGCCAGCCCGGGGAACGCACGCCGCCAGCTCCACGGGCAGGCGCGAGCGGGTATACTTGGAGGCCGTGCCCGCGTTGTGCTCGGCCAGCCGCCTCGCCGGGTCGCTGGTGGCCCCGCAGTAGAGCGAGCCGTCCGCGCAGCGCAGCAGGTAGACGTACCAGGTCGATTCCATCCGCTCCCCAGTCTTGTGCCTCCCGTGGGCCTATCACCTGCCGGGCCGCCGCACAAGGGCGCGGCTTTGCGCGGGCAAGTGCGCGCTCTGGAGCCGCCCGCCCTTGAAAAAAGCCCGAAAGCGGTCTACTCCCTCTTGCCAGTACAAGGCGCATCGGATATATCAATGTTTCCAGATATAGTAATTCAAGGTGTGAGGTAAGCGGGTCATGGCTCGGATAACCGTGCAGGGGCTGACCAAATCCTACGGCGGGGTCGATCTGTTCAGCGGGCTCTCCTTCGAGATCCAGCCGGGTATGCGCCTGGCCGTGGCCGGGCCAAACGGCGGCGGCAAGTCCACGCTGCTCAAGCTGCTGGCCGGGCGTCTGGAGCCGGACGGCGGGCAGATATCCATGGAGCGCGGGGCCATGCTGGGCTACGTGGCCCAGGAGCTGGAAGGCGAGGTCCTGGAGCGGAACCTGCTGGCCTGGGTGCTGGAGGCGCTGCCCTCATGGACGGATTTCTGGGCCGAGTGGGAACGGGCCGTGCAGGCGGACGACAAGCCCCGGCTCGAAGCCCTCTCGCACCGCCAGGCGGAGTTCGAGCAGCAGTTCGGGTATAACCCCGAGCACCGCGCCCGGGCCATCCTCACGGGCCTCGGCTTCTCGGAGGACGACCTGCTCAAGCGGCTGGCGGAGCTCTCGGGCGGCTGGCGCGAGCGGGCCAAGCTGGCGCGGGTGCTCTTCCAGGGGGCGGACGTGCTGCTCCTGGACGAGCCCACCAACCACCTCGACCTGGAGGCCATAGAGTGGCTGGAGGACTACCTCCTCTCCTTCCGGGGGGCTCTGGTCTTCGTGGCGCACGACCGCGTGCTGCTGGAAAAGGTGGGCACGCACGTGCTGTTCATCTCCGCCGGGCTCACGGCCATGCGCCGGGGGTCGTTCTCGCAGTTTCTGGAATGGGAGGCCGAGCAGGCCCGCCTGCGCGAGAAGGAGGTGGCCAAGCTCTCGGACAAGATCGAATCCGAGATGAGCTACATCCGCCGGTTTCGCGTCAAGGCGCGCAAGGCGGCCCAGGCTCAGTCCAAGCTCAAGAAGGTGGAGAAGCTGGAGCAGCAGCTCAAGGAGGCCCGCTCGGACGTGCAGGTCTCGCGCACGGGGCGCTCGCTCTCCTTCCGCCTGCCCCCGGCCGCCAGGGGCGACAAGGTGGCCGTGAGCTGCGCGGGCGTACGCTTCTCCTACGGTTCGGCCCCGTCCATCTGGAACGGGCTCGACATGCAGCTCTTCCGGGGCAAGAAGATCGCCCTGGTGGCCCCCAACGGCGCGGGCAAGTCCACGCTCATCAAGCTCATCAACGGGGCGCTCAAGCCTGACGACGGCGTGGTCAAGCTCGGGCCCAAGACCACCATAGGCTACTTCAGCCAGCACCAGACCGACATCCTGAACACCGAATCCACAGTGCTCGGTGAGATACGCCGTCTGGCGGACCCCAAGCTCACGGAAGAGCAGCTCATGGGCGTGCTCGGGCTCTTCCTGCTCGGGGAATCGTACTTCGAGCGGCGGGTGGGCGCGCTCTCCGGCGGGGAGAAGAACCGCCTGGTGCTGGCCACGCTGTTTCTTGCCCGGGCCAATCTGCTCATCCTCGACGAGCCCACCAACCACCTGGACCTGGAGAGCCGCATGGGCCTTGTCTCGGCCCTCAAGGACTATGACGGCACGCTGCTCTTCGTGGCCCACGACCGCTACCTGCTCTCGGAGGTGGCCGAGGAGGTCTGGGAGCTGCGGCCCGGCGGCATTGAGGCACACACCGCTGGCTTCGAGGCCTACGACGCCCGCCGCCGGGCCCGCCTCGCCGGGAAGGACGCTCCGAACGAGCCCGCCTCCGCAGGGCGAACCCCGCAGGCGGACCAGCCCGAGCAGCCCGCAACCGCGCAGCCCGCCGTGCGGCGCCTTTCCAAGGAGGAGAAGCGGCGCATGGCCGAAGAGCGCAACAAGCTCTACCGCAAGCTCAAGCCCCTCAAGGACGAGTACGACAAGCTGGAGAAGGACCTGGAACGGGCCCTCGCCGACCAGGGAGCCCTGGAGGAGCGGATGAACGACCCGGCCACCTACGAGAAGCCCGAGGAGGCGATCCGCCTCAATGCGGAGTATCGCGGCGTGGGCGAGTGGGTGGAGGAGCTCATGGAGCGTATGGGCGAGCTGGAGGCGGCCATGGAGCCGCTCAGCCGCCGGCGCGAGGAGCTGGCCGCCGAAGGGGGCGCGGAATGAGCGGCTGCCGCATGCGGCCCGGCAGGCCCGGCAAGGGCGTCATGGACGTGGTGGCGGGCATCCTCTGGCGCGGGGGGCGCTACCTGGCCGTGCGGCGGCCCGAGGGTGTGCGCATGGCCGGGTTCTGGGAATTCCCCGGCGGGAAGATCGACCCCGGGGAGCGCCCGGAGCAGGCCCTGGTGCGCGAGCTGGAGGAGGAGCTGGGCGTTCGCGGGGCGCGGCCCGTGTTCTGGCGCGAGCTCACGCACGAGTATCCCGAATTCCCGGTGCGGCTGCGGTTTTTCCATGTGTACGACTTCGAGGGCGAGCCGGAGCCGCGCGAGGGGCAGACCCTGCGCTGGTGCGACCCGGCCGATGCACAGGACCTGGCCGGAATGGAGTTCCTGGAGGCGGACGCCCCCATCGTGGCCGCCTTGCGGGACGGACACGGGGTAGATGAGATTCCATCGCCCAAGCAAATTTCACGCTTTGACCAAGGAGAATGACGTGCAGATACCAGAATTGATTGCGCAGCGGACCGGCAAATTCCTCTCTCTGGAGTTCTTCCCGCCCAAGGAGCGGGAGGTCTGGCCCAGGTTCTTCGAGGTGGTGCAGCAATTGAGGGCGCTGGACCCGCTGTTCGCCTCCGTGACCTACGGCGCGGGCGGCGGCACCCAGGACAACACCCTGGAGATCGTCCGGCGCATGAAGGCCGAGGCGGGTGTCGAGCCCATGGCCCACCTGACACTCGTCGGTGCCACCAGGGAACGCATCCGCGACTTTCTCGGCAGCCTCGTGCAGGCCGAGGTGCACAATGTCCTGGCCCTGCGCGGCGACCCCCCGAGAGACAAGCCCGACTTCGACTTCTCCAAGGGCGAGTTCGCCTCCAGCATCGAGCTGATGCGCTTCATCCGCGAGGAGTTCCCGGCCATCTGCCCGGCGGGCACGGCCTACCCCGAGCCGCACCCGGAAACCGTGTCCATCACCGCCGGGCTCGACTGGGCCCTGGCCAAGGCCGAGGCCGGGGCGGGGTTCTTCGTCACCCAGCTCTTCTTCGACAACCGCTTCTACTTTGACTACGTGGAGCGCCTCGCGGCCAAGGGCTGCTCGCTCCCCGTGCTGCCGGGGGTGATGCCGATCATGAGCATCAAGTCCGCCAAGTTCCTGCTCTCGCTTTGCGGGGCGGCCATTCCGGGCAAGTTTCTCGCCGCCTTGGAGGCTGCCGACGAGAGCGGACCGGAGGAGGTCCGGCGCGTGGGGCTCGACTACGCGACCCGCCAAGCGCAGGAACTGCTTGACTCCGGCGTTCCCGGTGTGCATCTCTATACGCTTAACCAGGCACAGGCGTGCCTGGAGATCGGCAACAACTTAACCCTGTAGGGAGTGGCCATGAGCAAGCAGCCCAGAGTCGCCGTCTGCGGTGCCACCGGCGCCGTGGGACGGGAAATGTTGAACATCCTGGAACAGCGCAATTTTCCCGCCAGCGAGGTGGTACCCTTCGCCTCCGCGCGGTCCAAAGGGACCAAGCTGCCCTTCAACGGCGGCGAGATCACCGTCCAGGAACTGACCCACGACTGCTTCAAGGGCTTCGACCTGGCGCTCTTCTCCGCAGGCGGCGGCACGAGCCTGGAGTTCGCCCCTTCGGCGGCCAAGCTCGGCTGCGTGGTGGTGGACAACTCCTCCGCCTGGCGCATGGACCCCGAGTGCCCGCTGGTGGTGCCCGAGGTGAACCCCCAGGCCCTCAAGGACCACAAGGGCATCATCGCCAACCCCAACTGTTCGACCATCCAGATGGTCGTGGCGCTCCAGCCCATCCACCAGGAGGCGAAGATCAAGCGCGTGGTCGTTTCCACGTACCAGGCCGTCTCCGGCACGGGCCAGAAGGCCATCAAGGAGCTGGAGGGCCAGGTGGCCGGGCTCATGAACGGCAAGGACGTGGAGGCCAAGGTCTACCCGTACCAGATCGCCTTCAACTGCCTGCCGCAGATCGACGTCTTCGAGGACAACGGCTACACCAAGGAAGAGATGAAGATGGTCAACGAGACCAGCAAGATCATGGGCGACACGAACATCAAGGTCACGGCCACCACGGTGCGCGTGCCCGTGTTCTACGGGCACTCCGAGTCCGTGAACATCGAGACCGAGGAAAAGCTCACGGCCGAGGATTGCCGCGCGCTGCTGGCCGGAGCGCCGGGCGTCACGGTCATCGACTACCCCGAGAAGAAGGCCTACCCCATGCCCATCGCCTGCGCGGGCGAGGACGACGTGTTCGTGGGCCGCATCCGCGAGGACGATACCATCGCCAACGGCCTGTACATGTGGATCGTCTCGGACAACATCCGCAAGGGCGCCGCGCTGAACACCATCCAGATCGCCGAGACGCTCATGGCCATGGACCTGGTCCGGGTGCCCTAACCGGGAGAAAAGACAGTGACCCAGG
>JBFWJM010000093.1:0-10900 GCA_050253205.1 Desulfovibrionaceae bacterium | reverse complement strand
GAGCGTGGTGCTCCGCGCGGTAGTATTCCTCCAGGGCCGCGTCCAGGTCCACGGCGTTGTCGTCGATCTCCACCTTGCCGTCCAGGGCCAGGAACTCCCCGGCCTCGGTGAGCACCAGGGGATTGACCTCCGCCAGGAGCAGGTGCTTGCCGCGCACGGCCTCCCAAAGGCCCCGCAGCAGGGTGCAGAAGGGCTGGAAATGCTCCTTGCCCAGTTCCAAGTGGAAAAAGGCCGCGCGGAAGTGGTGGGGCTGGATGCCCTCCGGCAGCGGGATTTCCTGCACGAGGAGGTTTTCCTCGCCGCCGGACTCGATGTCCACGCCGCCCTCGCGGCCCACGGCCAGCACCAGGGCGCGCCTTGGCCGGGAGACGCACAGGGAGAGGTAGAATTCACGGGCGATGGCCGCTCCCGGCTCCACGCGCACCAGGGGCACGGCGTTGCCCTGGATGGACATGCCGAGCACCTCGCGCGCGGTGGGGGCGAAGTCTTCGGCCCGGTCCACCCTACGGATGCCCCCGGCCTTGCCCCGGCCGCCGCAGAGCACCTGGGCCTTGACGAACCAGGGCGGAGGAAAGGGCGGGGCGAAGTTCTCCAGGGAGGCCGCCGAAACCGCCTCCCCGGGGGGGACGGGCAGCCCGCAGGCGGCGAAAAGCCGCTTGGAATCATGTTCGTTCAACAGCATGGCCACTCGCTCGTGCTAGAAGATTCGAAAACGGGGGGAGTCTAGGTTTTTTTGTTCGGATTTTCAACGTCAAACCGGATATTCTTGCCCGCCGGGCCGGGGAGGCGTAGCCTGGGAGGCAAGGGCGGTGCGTTGGGCCGCTATGGAGGACGCAGTCATGGGCGGCATGGACGATTTCGCGGCGGGGCTGGTGGACGAGGTTCTGGGCGAAATGGCCGAGAACTTCTTCGGCGCGCGGCGGCGTATGGACCGCCTGCTGGAGGAATACGCGCGGCTGGCCGGGATGCTGCGCTCCATGGAGGCCGAAGTGAAGGAGCGCGCCAGGATGCTGCACTTTCTCTTCGGCAGTGCGGAGCGCGCGGCGTTGTTCTACGAGGCCATCGGCGTGGACCCGGCGGACCTGCCGTTTTGCCTGGGCTGCGCCACGCCGCCGCAGGGAGGGAAGATTCCTTTCGCCCTGACCCTGCGCGGCAGGTTCACCAGGATGGTGGAGCGGACCTACGAGGAGCTCCGGCTGGCGGCGGACGGATGCATGCACGGCCGCCACGAGCGTAGCGCGGAGCACCCCGGGCGCATGGTGCTGACCCTCAACCACGACCAGCTGCAACGCTTCGCCGAGGGCATCAACGCCGCGGTGGAGCGCATGAACAGGGAGATGTCCGCCTCCTGCGTGCTGCGCTATGCGCGCGACTTCGCGGACCCCACCGCCGCCGAGCGCGAGCGCGTCACCGGGGCCGTCTGCGGGCCGGACGGCAAGGACGGCAGCTACGGCCTGGACCAGGAGTTCGCCTACAGGCCGGTGGACTGGGAGGAGGAAGGGTTTGCGCGCTTTCCGGACCTGCCGCCCCTGGAGCGTGTGCGCGCGCCGCTGCGGCGGTTCTGCCGCGAGCACGTCCACGAGCACGGGGACGAGGCCCGGCGGGCGCTCGCGGCGGTGAAGACCGGGGCGAAATGGCAGGGGGCCTAGCCCCCTACGCCTCCACGAGGCCGAGGTGGCGCAGCTCCTCGACGAGCTTGCGGCTCTCCAGCGGCTTGGTGAGGTAGGCGTCGGCCATGCCCTCGCGGAAGAACGAGCGGCAGACGCTCTTGGTGTCCGCCAGGGCGGTGAGCATGACGAGCTTGAAGGTTTCCGCCGGGGGCACTCCTGCGGCCTTTTCCATCTGTCGCAGCCGCCGGGCCACCTCGTGGCCGTCCATGCCGGGCATCATGATGTCGAGCAGTACGGCGGTGAAGCGCGTGCCGCTCTTCATGGCGTCGGCGAAGACCACCAGGGCCTCCCCGCCGTTGGTGGCCACCACGCACTCCCCGTAGGGGGCGAGCAGGCTGGCCGCCAGGAGGGTGATCTCTTCCTGGTCGTCCACGAGCAGAAACAGGTTGCCCGGCATCGCGTCCTCTCCCTCTTCAGTGCTTCCGGCGCAGCCGCTTGATGAGCTGCTGGCGGGTTTTTTCAGCCGCTTGCGCATCCACCTGGCAGGTGCCCACGGCCCTGTGGCCCCCGCCGCCAAATTCGAGCATCAGCGCGCCCACGTCCGTTTCGCAGGTGCGGTTGGTCACGGAGTGGCCCACGGTGAAGACCACGTTCTGCTTCTTGAACCCCCACATGATCTGCACGGAGACGTTGACCTCCGGGAACATGGTGTAGAGCAGGAAGCGGTTGCCCGCGTAGATGGTCTCCTCGCCGCGCAGGTCCACCACGGCCACGTTGTCCGTCACGTCGGTGCGCTGGCCGAGCATGGCGCGGAACATGTCGTTCTGGCTGCGGTAGCGCTCCACGCGCTCCAGTACGTCGGGCACCTTGAGGATGTCCTCGGCGGTCATGGTCCGGCACATCTCGATCATGTTCAGCATGAGCTGGTAGTTGGATATGCGGTAGTCGCGAAAGCGGCCCAGGCCCGTGCGCGGGTCCATGAGGAAGCCGAGCAGTATCCAGCCCTCGGGGCGCTCGATCTCCTCCACGGTGAGGTTGGCGGAGTCCACCTTGTCCACGGCTTCGAGCATGGGCAGCAGGGAGGGGGAGAAGGTCTTCTCGCCTTCGTAGTAGTCCCAGATGACCCTGGCGCAGCTGGGCTCGATCTTCGAGACGCCCTCGAAGCTCGCGTCGGGCACGCGCTCGTGCTCGCTGGAGTGGTGGTCGAACCAGAGGCCCACGCCGGGGGCGTAGGGCACGTTGGCGAGCACGTCATACGACGTGACCTGCACCTTGCCGTCCTGGATGTCTTTGGGATGAGCGAAGAGGTAGTCGTCGATGATGCCGGCTTCCTTCAGCAGGACCGCGCAGGCGAGTCCATCGAAATCCGAACGTGTGATCAGTCTCATGCGGTGTGTCCTCACTCCGGCCCGGCGGCCTTTCCTGATCCAGTAGCACAGGCCCGCGTTCCGCGCCAGCGGATGAGCGGTTTTTTTCCATGGTTCACGCGTCCTTCAATGCCCTGATGCGGCGCTGCCGGAGCAGCGAGCCGGACTTCGACCCGAGGTTGCGCTCTTCGGGCGGCAGGCGCACGGCCTTCAGCGCGGCGAGGTCTCGCCGGGCCGCCTCGCCGTGGTCGTGGTCAGGGCCGTGGTCGGCGCTGGCCAATCGAAAGAGCGGCTCCACGAACCCCTTCGCCTCCAGCCGCAGGAGCAGGTCCACCCGCGTTCCGGGGCGCAGTTCGTCGTATCTTCCGGCGAGCATGTGCCAGCGCGCGGCCGCCGCCCCGGCCTCCACGAGCCGCCCGGGCAGCCGGAGCCTCTGGCCCAGCGCCCTTGCCAGGGGTTCGCCCCGGACGTCGTGGCCGTGGTGCCTGGGGAGCAGCCGCTCCGGCGTGGCGCATTTGCCCATGTCGTGCACCAGGGCCATCCATACGGCAACTTCCCCCAGCCCCGCAAGCTTGTTCATTATTTCCTCGGTGTGGCCGAGCACGGAATGCTCGTGGAACCGGGGCGGCCCTGCGGGCACTGCGTCCGCCTTATTGAATTCCTGGAACCATGGGGTCAGGTGGTTGGAATCGTTCAGGAAGCGGAGGAAGCGCCCGGGGCGTTCCCCGGCCAGCGCCCGGCGCAGCTCCCGGCCCACGCGCTCCGGGGCCAGGGCGGCCGTTTCAGGTGCGGGCAGCGCCCGTGCCAGGGCGAAAAGTTCATCCGTTGGTTGAAAGTCCGCATATTCCGCCAGGAAGCGTGCCGCACGGAACACGCGCAACGGGTCGTCGATGAAGGACTTTTCCGAAGCCGGGCGCAGGAGCCTGGCGTGCAGGTCGGCCAGCGCCAGCGGATGCGCCGTGAGCTCCCCCTCCTGGTCCAAAACCATGGCATTGACGGTGAAATCCCGTGCAAGCAGGTCTTTTTCCACTGTTTCCCCTCGGAGAAACGAATATTCTTCGCCGTTGAGCAGGAAAACGGGGTGCGAGCGGCCCGCCTCACGGGCTTCGGGAAAGCGCCGGAGAAAGGATTCACGCGTGGCCCCGAGGACCAGAAAGTCCTTGTCTGCCACGGCGCGACCGAGTAGAAGATTGCGGACGGCACCTCCCGCCAGAAGAATGTTCATGGGGGCTCTTCTAGCATGGCGGCACCGTCTGCGCTACAGGATTATCCATGATCTCAGGCATCCATCTCCTGTCCGATGCGGAGGATGATTCGCTCGGACCGCTTTCGGCGCTGGCCTCGGAGCACCGCTTCTGGGCCGCCGATCTGCGCGGGCTCGCTCCCGGGCCCTCCCGCGCCCTGTCCCTGGAGGGGGTTCCCTCCGCCTCGCTCTTGCCGCTCGGCCCGGATTCCGGGGCCCTTATCGATCCCGCTTCCGGGCCGGACGCCGTGCTCGTGCGCTCCTGCGCCTCCACCCAGGATCTCGCCTTTGCCCTGGCCGGGCAGGGGTTGCTGGCTCCCTGGGGCGCGGTCATCGCCGCGCGCCAGGAGGGGGGCCGGGGGCAGATGCGCCGTGCCTGGACCTCCCCGGCCGGGAACCTGCACGCCTCCTTCCTGCTGCCCGGCGGACGGCAGGAAGCCTGGAACCGCGTGCTGCCGCTGGTGCTGGGGGACCTGCTGCGCGGGGCCCTCGGCCGCCTGGGGGCGGAGGTGGAGCTCAAGTGGCCCAACGACCTGGTGCAGCGCCAGGACGGCGTCCTGCGCAAGGTCTGCGGGGTGCTCATGGAGGATCGCGGCGGGGTCACCATCTGCGGGCTGGGGATCAACCTTGCGGGCGCCCCGCAGGACGCGGCCCTGCGGGCGGATGCGGCCTTTTCCGCCGGGGTGCTGCGTGTGACGAACTCCTTCGGCGGACCGTTATCCATATGGCGGGAACTTGTAAAGTGTGTGAAAACAGACTATGGTTTGCTGCTGGTCAACGAGGTTCCCGAGCACTTCGTCGAGCGGCTTTCCGGGCGGATTCTCTGGCAGGGGGAAGAGGTTCTGCTGCGTGAGGGCGGTGACGTTCGGCGGGTGCGGCTGGTGGGGCTTTCTCCGGACGGAGGGCTCCTGGTCGCCTCGGGAAGCAACGTCGATACCATCTATTCCGGCAGCATATTTCGTTAAACGGCGGCAGGCGAAGCCCGCGCTCCGCGGGGGCCCACCTCCAAACGCACATGGAAAGGAACATGAAGCCCAAGAACTTCCAAGAAGTACTGGACCTGATGAGTGAGAAGCCGATTCTCGTGGCCAACCGCGGCATTCCCGCGCGCCGCATCTGTCGTTCCATCTCCGAGATGTCCCAGGCGATCTCCATCATGACCGCCACGGACGTGGACAAGACCTCGCCCGCCACCTCGGGAGCCAACGAGCTCCTGCTGCTGGGGGAGGATTCCCGCGCCTATCTCGACCTGGACCGCATCGTCAAGCTGGCCAAGCAGCGCGGCGTCATCGCCATCCATCCGGGCTGGGGCTTCGGCGCGGAGGACGAGACCTTCCCCGAGAAGTGCGAGAAGGCGGGCATCACCTTCATCGGCCCCCCGGCAGGGCCCATGCGCACGCTGGGCAACAAGGTCGCCGTGCGCAAGCTGGCCAAGGAGGTGGGCGTGCCCGTGGTGCCCGGCTCCGAGGAGGCCGTGGACATCCCCCAGGCGCGCGAGATCGCCATGGAGATCGGCCTGCCCATCATGCTTAAGGCCGAGGGCGGCGGCGGCGGACGGGGCATCTACGAGGTCTACGACGAATCGCAGCTGGAGAACGCCTTCAACAAGGCCTCCGTGCAGGCCCAGGCCGCTTTCGGCAACCCGCACCTGTATGTGGAGAAGCTGCTCACCTCCGTTCGCCACATCGAGATCCAGGTCATCGCCGACCAGCACGGCAATGTCTTCGCCTTCGATGAACGCGACTGCACCGTGCAGCGCAACCATCAGAAACTCATCGAGATCACGCCTTCGCCCTGGGCGGGCATGACCGACGAACTGCGCGAACGGCTCAAGGAATACTCCCGCAGGCTCGTCTCCGCCGTGGGCTACTACTCCCTGGCCACGGTGGAATTCCTCGTGGACCACTCCGGCGTGCCCTACCTCATCGAGGTCAACACCCGGCTCCAGGTGGAGCACGGCATCACCGAGTGCCGCTACGGCATCGACCTCGTGGAGGAGCAGATCGCCATCGCCTTCGGCGCGGAGCTGCGCTTCAACGAGGAGAACACCAAGCCCTTCCAGCACGCCATGCAGGTGCGCGTGAACTTCGAGGACCCGCAGGCGGACTTCTCGCCCAACGCGGGGCACATCAAGCGCTACTTCTCCCCCGGGGGCAACGGCGTGCGCATCGACTCCTGCATCGGCGAGGGCTACACCTTCCCCGCGCAGTACGACTCCGCCGCTGCCCTGCTCATCACCTACGGCCGCAGCTGGGAAAAGACCGTGCTGCTCATGCGCCGGGCGCTGCGCGAGTACGTCATCGGCGGGGTCAAGACGACCATCCCCTTCCACCGCCAGGTGCTCAAGCAGCGCGACTTCCTCGCCGCCAAGTACGACACCAAGTTTGTGGACACGCACAAGGACGAGCTGCTGGAATACTGGGACGAGGGGCGCGACTCCTACAAGCTCTGCCGGCTCATGGCCGAGATCTCGGCCAAGGGCTACAATGAGTTCATCCAGCTCGGCGAGTATCGCGGCCGCCAGGACAAACGCCTGGGCCGCTTCAACTTCGTCAAGCCCGCCATGCCCGAGACCGGGTTCGAGCCGCGCATCAAGCGGGGCATGGACCGCCTGGCCATCCTCGACGCGCTGCGCGCCGACCGCGAGCAGAACATCATCCAGCTCACGGACACCACCACCCGCGACATAACCCAGTCCAACTCGGGCAACCGCTTCCGCCTTGCGGAAGACAGGCTCGTGGGCCCGTACCTCGACAAGTGCGGCTTCTTCTCCCTGGAGAACGGCGGCGGCGCGCACTTCCACGTGGCCATGCTGGCGAACATGACCTACCCGTTCTCCGAGGCCCGGGAGTGGAACCAGTTCGCCCCCGACACCCTGAAGCAGATCCTCATCCGCTCCACCAACGTGCTCGGCTACAAGCCCCAGCCCAAGAACGTCATGCGCCTCACCGGCGAGATGATCTGCGACCATTACGAGGTCGTGCGCTGCTTCGACTTCCTCAACCACATCGAGAACATGCGGCCCTTCGCCGAGGTGGCGCTCAGCTCCAAGATGAACATCTTCGAGCCCGCGCTGTCCATGAGCTGGGCCGAGGGCTTCGACGTGGACTACTACATGAACGTGACCCAGGAGATCATCGACATGTGCGCCAACGTGGCGGGCGTGTCCAAGACCAAGGTCCAGCAGATGATCATCCTCGGGCTCAAGGACATGGCCGGGGTCTGCCCGCCGCGCTTCATGCGCGAGCTGGTGGGCCGCCTGCGCAAGGCCTACCCCGAGCTGGTGCTCCACTACCACCGCCACTACACCGACGGCCTGTTCGTGCCCTCCTGCGGCGCGGCGGCCGAGGCCGGGGCCCATATCCTCGACGTGGCCATCGGCGCTTCCGTGCGCTGGTACGGCCAGGGCGACGTGCTCGCCACGGCGGCCTACCTGGAGGACGAGCTGGGCCTGAAGACCAATATCGACCGCGAGGCCATCCGGGCCACGAACTTCGCGCTCAAGCAGATCATGCCCTACTACGACCGCTACGTGGCGCCGTACTTCCAGGGCATCGACCACGACGTGGTGCAGCACGGCATGCCCGGCGGGGCCACCTCCTCCTCGCAGGAGGGGGCCATGAAGCAGGGCTACATCCACCTGCTGCCCTACATGCTCAAGTATCTGGCCTATGCGCGCAAGATCGTCCGCTACCATGACGTGACCCCCGGCTCGCAGATCACCTGGAACACGTCGTTCCTCAACGTGGTCGGCGCGTTCAAGCGCGGGGGCGAGCGCGAGGTGCGCCGCCTGCTCTCCATCATGGAGATCGTGACCACCGTGCCCGAGACGGACATCACCGACCACGAGCGCAAGGCCCGGCTGGACATCTACCGCGACGCCAACGACGCCTTCCGCAACCTGCTCAAGGGCAAGTTCGGCAAGCTGCCGCTGGGCTGGCCCGCAGACTGGGTCTACGAATCCGCCTTCGGAGCGGAGTGGGAGAAGGCCAAGGAGTGCCGCAACGAGGATTCCCCGCTGCTGGAACTGGAGGACGTGAACCTCGACGCCGAGCGCGTCGCCCTGCATCAGCAGATCGGCCGGGAGCCTTCCCGCGAGGAGTTCGTGCTCTATCTCAACCACCCGGCGGACGCCCTGAAGACCATCCGCCAGAAGCAGGAATACGGCGGTGCCAACAACATCCCGCTGGACGTCTGGTTCGAGGGTGCGGAAAAGGGCGAGGAGATCATGTTCCTGGGCGACTGCGGCAAGCCGCACCGCTTCGAGATCCTGGACATCCCCGCCCCGGACGAGAACGGCATCTCCGACGTGCGCTACATCTACGACTCCGAGCGCCTCAGCCACCAGGTGAAGCTCGCCGAGGCCAAGGGCGGCAAGAAGAGCCTGGTCGTCATGGCCGACGCGTCGAACCCCTGCCACATCGCCAGCCCCTCCACGGGCGACCTCTGGGTCACCCACGTGAAGGCGGGCGACGTGGTCAAGAAGGGCGAGGAGATCTTCAACATCTCCATCATGAAGCAGGAGAAGGCCGTGCTCGCGCCTGCGGACGGCGTGGTCCAGCGCGTGGTCAAGACGGCCAACTTCCAGCAGGACAAGAAGATGGTGCCCGTGGTCGAGGGCGAGCTGATCATGGAGCTCGGCCCCGCGCCCACCACCTGCGACGCCTGCGGCGAGTGCATCCCCATGGAGAGCTGCAAGTATTGCCCGGCCTGCGGCCACAAGCGGTAGGCCCGACGGAAAAACTCATGGCGGCGGTCCGGGCGACGGGCCGCCGCCGTTTTCATTGGAGGTGGCCATGCGTCTGATCCGTTTCGCGCCGTTGTTGGCGCTGTTGCTGCTCCCGGCCGGGGGCTGCGCCACCAAGGCCCAGGTGGCCAGGGTTCTCAAGGAAGACCCGGAGCTGCTCATGCAGGCGCTGGAGGAGCACCGCTTCGAGGTGCTTGAGATGCTCAATCGCGCCGTGACCGAGCAGCGCGAGCTGGCCGAGCGGGAGCGGATGGAGCAGGACCTGGAAGCGGGGCTGGCCCCCGAAATCCAGGGCGACAGGCCCATCCAGGGGCGGGCCGAGGCCTCGGTGCTCATCGTCGAGTATTCCGACTTCCTCTGCCCGTTCTGCGTGCGCGGGCACGAGACCATGAATCGACTGCTGAAGGAGCACCCGGACCAGGTGCGCGTGCTCTACAAGCACAACCCCATCAAGCAGGGCTCTTATGGCCTGGCGGCCATCTACGAGGCCATCGCTGGCATGGACCAGGAAAAGGCCATCGATTTCAAGGAATTCCTCTTCGCCAACCAGGAGGCCATCCACCAGGAGATTTCCGGTGGGCTGCGCGATGCGGGCAAGGTGGTCCCGGAGCTCATCCGCTCCCTGGAGCTCGACCCGGACGAGGTGTTCCAGCGGGCGCGCGACCCGGAGATCGCCAGACGCATCGAGGCGGACGTGCGCGAGGCGCGGGAGTTCGGCCTGGAGGGCACGCCCATGTATGTGGTCGGATCGGTGCCCGTGCGCGGCGCACAGCCCATGGCCAGGTTCGAGGAGGTCGTGGGCCAGGTCATGGAGCGCCTGGCGGGAGACTGCGCGGACTGCGTGCAATAGCCACTTGCACCATGCCGAAAATCAAAAGGCCGCTCCTTCCGGGGCGGCCTTATTGCGCATCCTGCCGATGCGCGGGCTAGAATTCGAGGGCGATCTTTTCGGCCATGGCCACGGCTCGCTCCTTGGACTGCGCGCCGCCGTCCGTGAGCATGCCCCGGCAGGCCACCTCCTGCACGTCGGTGATGCCGATGAACGAGAACCAGGTGCGCAGGTAGCTGGACTGGAAATTCCAGGTTTCCACAGGGTTGCCGTCATCGGGAAACATGCCGCCGCTGGAATAGCAGACAAATGCCTTCTTCCCGGCCAGCAGCCCCTTGTAGCCCTCGGGGGTCACGGTGAAGGCGTAGCCCGGCTGGGTCACCACGTCCATGTACTGCTTGAGCCGGTAGGGCAGGCTGAAGTTCCACATGGGCACGGCAAAGACGTAGGCGTCCGCGCTCTTGAAGTCCTCGATGAGCGCCTCGACGCTGCTCCAGGCGTCCTGTTCCTGGGGCGTGAAGGCCCGGCCATGCATGATGTTGTACTTGCCCTGGATGGTCAGGCCGTCGAAACTCGGCAGGTCCATCTCGAAGACGTTGCGCTCCTCGACCTGCACCTCGGGCCTGGCGGCGCGCAGGGCCGCCAGAAAGGCCCGGGCCACGGCGCGGGAATGGGAGCGGTCGTTTCTCGGGGACCCCTTGATATACAGGACGGTGCTCATGGTTGTGCTCCTTGTTTCCGCCCATCATAGCAGGAAATCGAAAGATGGGAACCCCCAAGACGCAGGCGCGCGGGTACCCCCTCGGCGGGATGGGACAATGCGGGAAAGAGGCGGCGGCACTGGTGCGGGCGCGGAGCCAATGCGGGAGTGGTCGAACGATGGAACGGTCTGCGGAGCGTGCGGCGTGCCCGATGCGTTGCCTGGAGAGAACTGGTGAGAGAGCCCGCGAGTGCTTGGGCGGCGAACTGGCCCACGGCACTGAAGGCCGACTCGCAGCAAGAAAGGCGAAAAGGGCGCTGGAGCCTGGCTGGCGCGGGGCCGGATCAGACGTAGCGGTTGACCAGGGTGCCGTGGTTGTCGAAGTACTGGGCCACGATGTTCTG
>JBFWJM010000092.1:0-10929 GCA_050253205.1 Desulfovibrionaceae bacterium | reverse complement strand
CGCGCCCTTGGCCATGCCCACCAGGCGCACGGGCCCGGCCTTGAGCTCCAGGGTGCAGGAGGCCAGCTTGTGCACTGTGTCCGTGGTCATGATGGCCCGGGCCGCCTCCTCCGCCGTGCCCAGGCCGAGGTTCTCGCCGATGGCGGGCATGGCCGCCTCCCAGAGATCCATCTTGAGCTGCGCGCCGATGACCCCCGTGGACGCGGTGAGCACCTCGTGGGGCTCCACGCCCACGGCCGAGGCCACCAGTTCCTGGGTGCGACGGCAGTTGGCCATGCCCTCGTCCCCGGTGCAGGCGTTGGCCTGGCCGGAGTTGACCACCACGGCCCGGGCAAAGGGCCGCTCGGCGAGCAGCTCCTTGCAGCGGGTCACGGGCGCGGCGGTGAAGATGTTCCGGGTGAAGGTCCCGGCGGCGGCGGCCTCCGTGTCGCTGACCATCACGGCCAGGTCGGGGCGGTCCTTCTTCTTGAACCCGGCGGCGGCGGTGGCGAACCGATATCCTTTGGGCAGGGCGTCCATGGGTGCTTCTCCTTGGGGCGGATTCCCGTTGTGCATTGAAGAGAGCATCTGTACTCCCGGCGGGCCCAAAAGCCAAGCCCGCCGAGGGCGGGTGCGCCCCGCCCTACCCGAGCATGTACTTCAGGTAGTAGCCGCAGGTAGGGTAGGCCCAGAGCGTGCCGCGCAGCCCCGCGAGGGAGACCCGCAGCCGGATGAACGCCGCGAACATGTTGATGAGCTCCTCGCTGGCATGGCCGAAGAGGTGCGCGCCCAGGATGCGGTCCTCCTCCTCGCTGACCACGATCCGGTAGCCGCCGTGGGTCTGGCCCAGGCGCTTCCATGAGAACGAGGAGGCCAAAGACCCCTCCAGCACCTTGTGGGGCACGCCGAACTTTCTGGCCGCCTCCACGGCCATGCCCGCCGAGGCCACGGGCGGCAGGGTGAAGCAGACGGCGGGCGCGCCGTCGTAGTCGGGCACGGCGCTGTTGCCGCCCGTGATGTTTTGCACCACGGCCCTGGCCTCGATGGTGGCCGTGGGCGTGAGGTTCAGCCCGGTGTCCGCCGCGTCGCCGCAGGCGTAGACCCCCGGGTTGGTGGTGGATTGCAGGTATTCGTTGACCTCTATGCCGTGGGGCCCGGCGGCCACGCGCCCGGCGGCCAGGCCCAGGCCGCCGAGATCGGGCACGCGGCCCGTGCAGTTGACCACCATGTCGCACTCCACGGAAGCCCCCTCGGAGAGTTGCAGCACGAGGCCGGAGGCCGTGCGCTCCAACCTTGTGGCCACGGGCCCCACGCGCAGGTCGATTCCCGGGCCGGGCGCGGGCTCGCGGCTGGCGGCCACGAGCTCCTCCACCAGCTTGGGGTCGAACCCCTTGAGCGGGCGGGAGCGCGAGAGCAGCGCCACCCGGGCCCCGGCGTGCGCGGCGATGTGCGCCAGCTCCAGGGCCACGAACCCGCCGCCCAGGAAGGCGATGCGCCCGGGCAGCTCATCCAGGGCCAGGAAGTCGTCGCTGGTGGAGAGCAGCTGCGAGCCGGGGATGTCCATGGGCCGGGGGATCATGCCCGGGGAGAGCACGATGAAGCCCGCCGCGAGCTCCGCAGCCTCCTCGCCGTCTTCCAGGGCAGCGGCGGAAGGCTCCACGCGCACCGCGTCCGGCGCGGTCATGCTCGCCGCCCCGCGGTACACGTCCACGCCGATCTCGTGATAGTGGTTCTCCACCATGTCGGAGATGGGCTCCACAAAGGAATCCCGGTGCTTGGCCAGGGCTGGCCAGTCCACCTCCGGGGCGGCCGCCAGCCCCTTGCCCACGAGGTGGGCGGCCAGGTGCGCGGCCTCGGGCCCGGCCAGGAGCGCCTTCTTGGGGTTGCAGCCGCGCAGCGGGCAGACCCCGCCGAAGCCGTCCTTCTCCACCAGGGCCACACAGAGCCCGGCCTTGTTCAGCCCCCGGGCCACCTCCCCGCCGCCAGGGCCGGAGCCCACCACCACCGCGTCGTAGTGTTTCATGGTCCTCTTCCCCCTAGGCGTCCAGTTCCTTCCGCAGCCACTCCTTGACCTCGGGGGTCAGCTCGTGGATGCCCTTGAGGTCTCCGTATTCCTTGAGGAACTTCTCGGCCATCTCCTGGGGCAGATACTTCTCGCAGAGGGTCTGGGAGCCCCACTTGTTCATGCGCATGAGCACGACCTTGGGCTTGTCCGTCTCCCAGGAGTCGATGACGAAGTAGACGGAATAGGCGTCGGTGGTGGCCACGGGCGCGCGCATGGCGTCGTGCCAGTTGTTGTTGCCCCATTCGAGGTACATGGTCACGGCGTCGGTGTGGATCATGTCCCAGTTGACCTCGTTGAGCCACTGCTTGCAGGCGTTGACGTCGTCGCTCATGTGTTCTCCTTTCGTTGGTTTTGCATATCGAATCGAGGGATTGTCATTACAAAAGATAACAATCCCCCGGGGGCGTGGCAAGGGAAAGCGAAATGCCGGGCTGGCGGCACAATCGGCCATTGACACCCCGCGCCGATGGGCCGACACTCCGCAGCACGCCGCAACCTTGCGCAACGCATCCACGCGCAACGCCCCCCCACGAACCCCCAACCGCTCCGCCGCCGCACCATGCTCGACTCGCTTCTTCTGATCCTCCCTGTGTTCCTGATCCTCGGCCTCGGCGTGCTGCTCGATGTGCTGGAGGTGCTGCCCAGGCAGACGGGCTCCATCATCGGCGGGTATGTGCTCTACGTGGCCCTGCCCATCCTGCTGGTGCACATCCTGGCGGGCTCTTCCGTCGAGGAGGTGGCGCACGGGGGGTTCTGGGCCGGGCTACTGCTCACCCAGGCGCTCATCTACGCCTCCACGTACGGCGCGGAGTTCTTCCTCGCCCGGCGCGGCCACGGCCCTGCCGCGGCCATCGCCCTGGCCGCCAGCTCCTGCAACGTGGCCTTCATCGGCCTGCCGGTGATCGTCTCGCTCATGCCCGGAAACCACACGGCCCTGCTGGCCGCCGGGCTGGCGGTCATCACGCCGAACATCGTGTTCATCCCCTGCCAGATTCAGATGGAATATATGAAGCGCTCCGACCAGGACGCCAGGGGCCAGTTCGCCAGGGGCCAGGGCGCCAGGGGCCAGGGCGGCAAGGGGGCGGGCGGCGCGGCGGGCCAGCTTGCGCGCTCCGTGCTGCTCAATCCGTTCATGGTCGGCATGGTGGTGGGGTTCGGCCTGGGGCTCACGGGCATCGGCCTCTGGGGCCCGCTGGACCGCGCCGCCGAGATGATCGGCGGAACCACGGCCCCGTGCATGCTGCTGGCCCTGGGGCTCGATCTGCGCGAAAAGGTGCGCGTGGCCCTCTCGGGCAACTGGCGCTCCGCACTGCCGCGCATCGGAGCGGTGACGGTGGTCAAGCTGGTGCTCACCCCGCTGCTGGCCTGGGGGCTGCTCTCGCTGTTCGGGGTCACGGGCACCTGGCTGGCCGTGGGGGTCATCCAGAGCGGCGCGGCCACGGCGCTCGTCACCTACGTCATCGCCTCCATCTACGGCCACGTGCCCGAGGAGGTGGCCATGATCGCGGTGGTCACCAATGTGCTCAACCTGGCCACGCTCACGGTCATCGCGGGCATCCTGCGCGCGCAGGGGTTCTTCTAGCTGACTGTTGAAAAACTCATTTTCGCAGGCCGTTCAAAAAATGCGAGACGCAAGGAAGTAAAAAAACCTGGACGCGCAGTGTATTGCGCATACATAAATGGTCTGGATTTTTCGCTGACGCAGCAGATCGCACTTTTTCAGCAGCCTGCTAGGCGAGGGCGAGGCGCTCGCGCAGCCAGGCCACGAAGGCCTCGCCGTCCCCGCCCGGGCGGGGCTTCTTCCGGCTGATCACCACGTACTCCGCCTGCGTTGCCGCAAAGCCGTAGGGCGCCACCAGCATGCCCTGCTCCAGGGCGTCTCGCACCAGGGGCTCCGGGCCCATGGCCATGCCGAGCCCGGCCTGGGCCGCCTGGAGGCTGAAGTAGAAGTGGTCGTGGAAGCGCTCGGAGGTGCCCTCCGGCCCGCTTCCCGGCCCGCTCTCCCGCTCGCTCCCGGGTCCGCCCTTCTGGAGCGCGCGCCAGTCCGCCCAGGCCCCGGGGCGGGTGCGCGTGTGCAGCAGGCGCACGGGCCCGGCGTGCCGGCCTCCAAGGCATTCGCCGACGCATTCGCCGCCTTCGCCGCCCTTCCCGGTGTCCTTCCCGGGGCCCTTCCCGCCGTTTATCTCGCGCCAATACCCCGGGCTGCACACGGGGCCGATGCGCTCCCTGCCCAGCGAGAGGTGCCAGTAGTGCCCGGGCCAGGAAAAGTCCGAGCGCCGCACCGCCAGGTCCACGCCCTGTTCGGAGAGGTCGATGGGCCCGCCCGCCGTGGAGAGCAGCACGTCCACCCCCGGAACCGCGCGGTGGAACTCCTCCAGCCGGGGCATGAGCCAGCGCATGGCCAGGGTCGGCTCGCAGGAGACGGAGAGCCGCCTGCCCGCCTCCCCGGCGGCCAGCCGCTCGCAGGCCTCCTCCAGCTCGGCGAAGACCCCCTCCACGCGCCCGGCAAAGTCCCTGCCCCTCGGCGTGAGGTGGATTCCCCGGTTGCGCCGCTCGAACAGCTCCACCCCGAAGTGGTCCTCCAACTGCCGCACCGCCCGGCTCACCGCGCCGTGGGTCACGTTCAGCTCCTGGGCCGCACGGGTGAAGCTCCCGTGCCGCGCCGCCGCAAGAAAACTCGCCAGCGGGTTCAGCGGCGGCAGTGCGCGCGCGCCATATCCGTGCATTTTATTCACGAATCCTTTTCCTTTTTTTCGATTTTCCTTTGCAGAACAATCGTCTAAATGGGGGAAAAAGACAAGCGCGAGGAGTCTGCCGTGCATTTTGCTTTTGAAACGAACACCCTGCTCGTGGTCGGGGTCACGCTGCTGGCAGTGGTCAGCCCGGGGCCGGATTTCGCCGTGGTGCTGCGCAACACCCTGCGCTCCGGCCAATGCTCCGACCTCGGCTCGGGCCAATGCTCGGGCCAGGACTCGGGCCGAAAATCAGGCCGCTTCACCGCCCTGGGCATCGCCTGCGGGGTCATGGTCCACGTGGGCTACACGCTGCTCGGGCTGGGCTGGCTCGTGGCCCGGCACGCCTGGCTGCTCACGGCGGTGCGCTACCTCGGCGCGGCGTATCTCGTCTGGCTGGGGGTGGCTGCCTTGCTGCCGCGCAGCGCGCACGACGCCGAAGCGCCCCGGCCCGGCCATGCAGAGGGCGAAGCCTGCGTTGCAGTGGACAAAGATTGCGCTGCAAGAGGCAAAGTCTGCGTTGCAACGGGCGAAGCTTGCGTTGCAACGGGCGAAGCTTGCGTTGCAAAGGACGAAGCTTGCGTAGCAAGGGACGAAGCTTGCGCCGACACGCCCATGGGCGGCTCCCCCACGGCGGCGGAGGCCTTCCGCAACGGCTTCCTGTGCAATGTGCTGAACCCGAAGACCGTGATGTTCTTCCTGGCGCTGTTCACCCAGGTGGTCGCCCCGGGAACCGGCACCCTCGCCCAGCTCGCCATCGGCGCGTTCGTGGTGCTGGCGCACCTGGGCTGGTTCTGGTTCGTGGCCACGGCTGTGACGAGCCCGGCGTCGTTGCGGGTGTTTCGCCGCTGGCGGCGGACCCTGGAGCGGGTTACGGGCGGGTTTCTGGTCGGCCTCGGGCTGACCCTGGCCGCCGAGTGAGGCGGGGCTGCGCCGGGCTGCCGGGCCAGGGCCGAATGCATGCCGGACCCATGTCATGCTTGTGCTGGACGTGCGCCGGACGTGGGCCGGGCTTGGGCCGGACCTATGCCGAACAAAGGCCAGCCCGAAATGGACCAGGGGCAACCCCAAAACGCGTCAATGCGGCCATTGCCGGGCAGGCCCGGGGTCATTGCTCGACGGCGGGAACGCTTTGCGGCTCATGCACGATTGCTTGCGGGTGGACCCGAAACACGTCCGCGAAATGGAACCCGTGCGTGACATAACCGGATGAAAGCTCCAGCTCCCCGCCCGCCGCAAGCGTGGCCCGCACGTCAAAGTGCGAGTCGCCCCGGACATCGTAGACCATGGCCACAATCGCCTCCGCAGCCACATCGCGCAGCACGAACCGCTGCCCGCACACCTCCACGGAGGCCGTCGGGATGACGCCGCCGTCTTGTTCGCAAGCACCACCACTCCGGTATGCGGCACCACGGCGTCGATGACCATGCCCGCGATGTACACGACCGCGCACAGCACGAGCACCACCACAAGCAGTCGCTTCATTCACGGTCTCCTGGATCGAACCGCACAGGTTGCAGCATGGCTGTCGGCCTATTGCAAGGGACGGGCATCGGTCCTGTTCGGGGTCACGGGCGCATCGCGCCGCTCGGGGTGGCGCTCGTAGTAGCCCTTCATTGGCTCCAGGGCTTCGCCGTCGTGGGGGCAGATCAGTTCCGGCCCATCCTTTCGAAGGAAGACTGACTCGCACACCGGGCAGATGCGGTCGGTCGGCTTGGTTCCACGTATGACTCGAATCAGACCAATCACCCAAAAAGGCAAGCCAGTAACCACGAAAAGCCAGCCAACCCATTTATATACCGGCATTCCGTATTTGTATGTTCCGGTCAAATAAGTCATCAACCCTATGGCACACATAGTGATTCCAAACCATATGATGTTCACTCTTCATCGCCTCCTCTTCCTTAGCCAATCCGCACCATCCGAGGCCAGGTCATAGCCTAGTTTGACGCTGGAGCCTGCAACTTCAGCTGATGAATTGGGCGGACCGGGATCAACCACGCCCGACACAAACTCTCCCGCCGGGCCCAATTTATCCGACTGGTTGATCACCATGGTTTGTGCCACGTCATAGCCCTTCTTGGCCTTGTCGAGCAGTGCGCCTCCGGCCGCGCCGACGCTCCTTGCTGCGGTGGCCGCATAGGGCATGACGGATGCGGTAGCTTCCGGCACGGCCGCAGTAGCGGCTATTCCGGCGTTCACTGCGGTCGCCATGCCCACCCCCTTGGCCGCGCCCTTGGTGGAACGCAGCCCGTCCTTGCCCGCTTCCTTTTCCTTGTCGCCAAAAAAGTAGTTCAGCCCGTCGGCAGCCAGCCCCGCCCCGATGGCCCCGACTCCCGCCAGGGCCGTTGCTCCTCCCAACCCAGCGAGAAACGGCAGGAAAAAGAACATCCCCGTCGGGTCCACCGCATTCACCGGATCATCGAGGCAATACCCGTAGAGGTCGTCATCGCCCGCCGCATAGCCCAGCGGGCCTTTGGCGGTGAAGCGGCCCGTGAAGGGTCGTGGCTGCATATGACGCCCCTGAGGCCGAAGCGATCTTATTCGTAAGGGGCCGCACTGGCCGAGGTCGGGCCCTGGCTGTCATGAGAGAACCCGCCCGCGAACCCGATGGGCAGGGTGACGCCCGCATCATTCATTTGTCATGAGCAGCGCGCCGACTGATTCGCCCCCTCGCCCCCTGCACACAAAAGGCGCTGTCGTACCGGATTTCCTGTACAACGTTTCCCCGCTCGTCGGCAACCACGCGCGGGCTGCCCACCTGGTCGTAAAACAGATACAACGTCCGGCCGTTCAGGGTCATGGCAAAGGGGATGCGCGCGTTTTCCCGATACCCGAACTCCATGTCCGCCCGGCCTGTGCGGACCCGCGCCAAGCGCAAGGCGTCCGCCCACTCATACATCTCCGCGAGCTGGCCGTTCACGTACTTGGCTGCCGGCCGCCCTGGCCGTCATGGGCGTATTCAACCACCAGGGGCGGCTCGCCGCGCACCTCCCTACGCATGGCCAGCAGCCTGCCGTCCGCGTAGCGATAATGCTCGCTTGCGTGCCTGCGCTCCACGAGGATGCGGTGGCCCGCATCGTCGTGCTCGATTATCGATGAGGGCCCGCCCGCGCGAACCGCCCGTATTGAAACCCATAAGTTGGCCAGGCGAACGTCGTCCTTGTGGTCCGTGGTGTAGGCGAAGCGTACGTACTCGAACTCCGGCTCCACGGACTGCGCTTCCACCCGCAGGCCGTTTTCGTAGAGGTAGGTTTCGATCTGGCCCAGGGCCGTGTCCACTCCCGTGAGCCTGCCGCCGTCATCGTAGGTGTAGGCGAGGGTGCGAGGTTCTTTTCCGCGCACCTGCTCGATCTTGCGGGCGATCCTGCCCTGTGCGTCCCGTTCCATGTCCATGCGGAAGGGCGCTTCCTGTTCGTATTGCCTTGTGCTTTCCTTTCGGTCTGGCCGGGCAGAGGCGAATCCCCTTGTCGGCGCGTTTGCCGAAAGTATAGCCCTGACTTTGACGCCCGGACGAGAATGGAAGGCGAATGGAAAGCAAAGGACGGGATTACCCTATTGACAGGGGTGGACAATCGGGGCGCATCCAGCGCTCGCGTATTCGAGCACCTGCACCAGTACCAGCGGCAACAGCGGCAGCGCACACGACGCCACGTCCGCCGCGCGGCAGCGCTCACATACCAGGCCGTGCGGAAACCGTACCAGCCAGACGCAAGAAAGCGGCGCACCCACGCGTATGTGCCATACACGAGGGTGCGCCGCTTTCACGGTAGCGCGCTAACTGACAGTTGAAAAACTCATTTTCGCAGGCCGTTCAAAAGTTCGAGATGCAAGGAAGCGAAAAAAATCCAGGACGCTCAGTGTATTGCCTATACACAAGCGGCCTGGATTTTTCGCTGACGCAGCAGATTGCACTTTTCAACAGCCTGCCAACGCCGCCAGATCGCGCCTTACGGCCTCTCTACTTGCCGCAGCACTTCTTGTATTTCTTACCCGAGCCGCAGGGGCACGGGTCGTTGCGGCCGACCTTCTGCTCCTTGACCACGGGCTGCTTGGCGGGCTTTTCGCTGGTGGCGTCGCCCCCGGCGTAGTTGAGGTTCTTGTCTTCCTCGTGCTGAAACTCGGACTCGTCCACCCGCTCCTTGATGCGCAGGTGGGTCAGCGCGCGCAGGGCGTTCTCGCGCATGGTGTAGATCATCTCCTGGAACAGGGCGAAGCCCTCGCGCTTATACTCCTGCTTGGGGTCTTTCTGGCCGTAGCCGCGCAGGCCGATGCCGTCGCGCAGTTGGTCCATGGCCAGCAGGTGCTCCTTCCAGTTGCGGTCGAGGCTCTCCAGCAGGAAGTAGCGCAGGATTTCCTGGTACGGCTCCCCGGCCATGCGCCGCAGCTCGGTCCAGATGTCTTCCAGCCACTGCCGGGCCTGGTCCATCTCGGGCAGGCCCCCGGCCTGGAAGGCCTCGAAGCGGCCGAAGTTGAAAACCTCCTCCAGGCGGTTTCTCGTCTCCTGGAGGTCCTCGTCCTCGGTGGTCTTGGCGTCCAGCGCCGGGGAGAGGATGTCGTCCAGCAGCTCCTCGGCATATTCGCCCACCATCTCGTCCAGGGTCTCGGCGAACATGACGTCACGGCGCAGGGAGTAGATGACCTCGCGCTGCTGGTTCATGACGTTGTCGAAGTCGAGGAGCTGCTTGCGGATTTCGAAGTTGTGGTTCTCCACGCGCTTCTGGGAGTTCTCGATGGCCTTGGTGACCATCTTGTTCTCGATGGCCTCGCCCTCCTTGAGGCCCAGGCGGCTCATGATGCCGGAGATGCGGTCCGAGCCGAACAGGCGCATGAGGTCGTCGTCCAGCGCGAGGTAGAAGCGCGAGGAGCCCGGGTCGCCCTGTCGGCCGGAGCGGCCGCGCAGCTGGTTGTCGATGCGCCGGGATTCGTGGCGCTCGGTGCCGATGATGTGCAGGCCGCCGAGCTCCTTGACGCCCTCGCCGAGCTTGATGTCCGTTCCGCGCCCGGCCATGTTGGTGGCGATGGTCACGCGGCCCTTCTCGCCCGCCTCGGCCACGATCTCGGCCTCGCGCTCGTGCTGCTTGGCGTTGAGCACCTCGTGGGGGATGCGTTTTTTCTTGAGCAGGTTCGAGAGCTGCTCGGATTTTTCGATGGACACGGTGCCCACCAGGCAGGGCTGGCCCTCGGCGTGGGCCTCGGCGATGTCCTCGGCGATGGCCTCGTACTTCTCCACCTGGGTGCGGAAGATGAGGTCCGGGTGGTCTTTGCGGACCATGGGCATGTGCGTGGGGATGACCACCACCTGGAGGTCATAGATCTGGCCGAACTCCACGGCCTCGGTGTCGGCCGTGCCGGTCATGCCGCCGAGCTTGTCGTACATGCGGAAGAAGTTCTGGAAGGTGATGGAGGCGAGCGTCTGGTTTTCGTTCTCCACCTTCACGGACTCCTTGGCCTCCAGGGCCTGGTGCAGGCCGTCGGAGTAGCGCCGCCCGGGCATGAGCCGGCCCGTGAACTCGTCCACGATGACCACCTGCCCGTCCTTGACCACGTAGTCCACGTCGCGCTTGAAGATGTGGTGGGCCTTGAGGGCCTGGAGCACGTGGTGCTGGAGGGAGATGTGCTGGGGGTCGAAGAGGTTGTCGATGCCGAGCAGCTGCTCCACCTGCTCCACGCCGGGCTCGGTGAGGGTCACGGCGCGGGCCTTTTCGTCGATCTCGAAGTGGCCGCGCGGCTCGGGCTTCTGGCCGTCCTTCTCTGCGGCGATCTCCTCCTCGGTCTTCTCCCACTTCCTCAGCCTGGGCACCACCTGGTCGATGGTCTGGTAGAGCTTGGTGGACTGCTGCACCGCGCCGGAGATGATCAGCGGGGTTCTGGCCTCGTCGATGAGGATGGAGTCCACCTCGTCCACGATGGCGTAATGGAGCGGGCCCTGCACGAGCTGCTCCTTGTAGAACTTCATGTTGTCGCGCAGGTAGTCGAAGCCGAACTCGTTGTTGGTGCCGTAGGTGATGTCGCTGCGGTAGGAGGCGCGGCGCTCCTGCTCGTCGAGCCCGTGCACGATGATGCCGGTGGACATGCACAGGAAGCCGTAGAGCTGGCCCATCCACTCGGCGTCGCGCCTGGCCAGGTAGTCGTTCACCGTGACCACGTGCA
>JBFWJM010000091.1:0-10994 GCA_050253205.1 Desulfovibrionaceae bacterium | reverse complement strand
GCATCGCCATCATGGAGTCCGGCCGGGTGGTCCAGGTGGGCACCCCGGACGAGATTCTCCAAAACCCCGCCGATGAATACGTGCGCGCCTTCTTCCGTGGCGTGGATCCCACCAACGTGCTCTGCGCCGGGGACATCGTCCGCGACCAGCACCTCGTGGCCGTGCGCCACAAGGGCGAGGGCCCGCGCGCCACGCTGGAGCGCCTCTCCTCCCACGACCGCGACCACATCTACGTGGTCGGGCCCAACCGCGTGTTCCAGGGCGTGGCCTCGGTGGATTCGCTGAAATGCGAGATCAAGACCCGGGGCAAGGAGGCCACCCTGGCCGGGGCCTTCCTGGAGGGAGCCCAGGCCGTGCCCCTCAGCGCCACCATGCAGGAGATTCTCCCGCTGGTGACCTCGCAGCCCTGGCCCGTGCCCGTGGTGGACGAGAACGGCCGCTACAAGGGTGCCATCTCCAAGAACATTTTCCTTGAAACCCTGCAACGCCACGACCCCGCCGAGGACGAGAACTGCCCGGCGGCTCCGGAGGTACAATGAACCTGCTCGGATTCACGGACGAGGCGCACATCCCCCTCGAAGACTGGATCGAGGCCGGGGTGCAGTGGCTCGTCGGCAATTACCGCGACCAGTTCCAGCTCATGAAATGGCCCGTGGAGCAGACGCTGGGCTCCATCGAGGGCTTCCTGCTCTGGCTGCCGCCCATCGTGATCATCGCGGGCACGGCCCTCTGGGCCTGGAAGGCGGCGGGCTGGCGCGTGGCCGTGTTCAGCGTGCTGACCTTCCTGCTGGTGGGCTACCTCGGCATGTGGTCCGCCACCATGACCACCCTGGCCATGGTGCTCTGCGCCGTGCTTTTCTGCGCAGTGGTGGGCGTGCCGCTGGGCATTCTGGCATCCAGGAGCGACCGCTTCGAGACCATCCTGCGCCCCGTGCTCGACGCCATGCAGACCACCCCGGCCTTCGTCTACCTCGTGCCCGTGGTCATGCTCTTTTCCATCGGCACGGTGGCGGGCGTCATCGCCACCATCATCTTCGGCATGCCGCCCATCATCCGGCTCACCAACCTGGGCATCCGCCAGGTGCCCACCGAGCTGGTGGAGGCGGCAACGGCCTTCGGCTGCACCCCGTGGCAGACCCTGGTGAAGGTCCAGGTGCCACTGGCCATGCCCACCATCATGGCCGGGCTCAACCAGACGATCATGCTCTCGCTGTCCATGGTGGTCATCGCCGCGCTCATCGGCGCGGGCGGCCTCGGCATGCCCGTGTTCCAGGGGCTCAACTCGCTCCAGGTGGGCCTGGCGGGCGTGGGCGGCATCTCCATCGTGCTCATGGCCATGGTGCTCGACCGCATCACCCAGGCCATGGGCAAGCCCAAGCGCGAACGCTGAGCCGACGCTTTTTCAGACCGACACCCCATGACAACCTGCAACCCATGACAACCCGGGGCCGAGCGCCCCAGAGACCTTGAAGGAGGACCCTATGAAACGCATCATGCACACCCTGGCCGCGGCCACGCTCGTGCTGGCGCTGGCCCTGCCCGCCATGGCGGCGGACCTGCCCGGCAAGGGCGTCACCGTGAACCCCGCCCGGGCCACCTGGACCACCGGCTTCTTCCTGGAGGCCGTGTACTCCCGCGCCCTGCGCGACCTCGGCTACGACGTGAAGAAGCCCAAGGACCTGGCCGTGCCCATCTTCTACCAGGCCGTCATGCAGGGCGACGTGGACTTCTGGGCCAACGGCTGGTTCCCCCTGCACGACGCCCAGCTGCCCAAGGGCTTCGAGAACGGCGCCACCATCGCCGGCAGCGTGGCCGACGGCGGCGCGCTCCAGGGCTACCTCATCAGCAAACGCGACGCCGAGAAGTTCGGCATCACCTCCGTGGCCGACTTTGCCCGGCCCGAGGTCAAGGCCCACTTCGACTCCAACGGCGACGGCAAGGCCGACCTCATCTCCTGCCCTCCGGGCTGGGGCTGCGAAACGGCCAACAACAAGCTCCTGAAGGACACCGGCCTGGATGCGCACATCAACCAGATCAAGGCCAACTACTCCGCCTCCATGGCGGACGGCATCGCCCGGTACAACTCCGGCGGTCCCATCTTCTTCTACACCTGGACGCCCAACTGGACGGTGTTCAAGCTCCTGCCCGGCAAGGACGTGGTCTGGATCAACGTGCCCGAAAAGGGCTACGAGGACACCAAGGCCACCGGCATCGAGGGCGCGGCCACCGATCCCATCTACATGGGCTTCGCGCCCAACGACATCAAGGTCGTGGCCAACAAGAAGTTCCTGGCCGACAACCCCGCCGCCGCCAAGCTCTTCGAGCTCATGGGCGTCGACCTGGTGGACATCTTCGAGCAGAACAACAAGATGTTCGAGGGCGAGGACAAGCAGAAGGACATCGACCGCCACGTGGACGAGTGGATCGCCAAGAACAAGGCCAAGTATGACGGCTGGCTGAAGGCCGCCGCCGCTGCGGCCAAGTAGGCTCCGCCCCGGCCAAAGGCCGAAGAGACGCCAACGGCCCGGTCCTCCTGGACCGGGCCTTCTTTGTGTGACTCTCACGCTGGATTGCCTTGACAATATAACCATGACATATAAAATTAACGTATGACATCATCAAGTAATTCTCCAAAGAATCCCGCAGCTGTCGCATTGGGAAGACTTGGAGGTCTAAAAGGCGGCCCTGCAAGAGCCAAAACACTTAGTCAAGAAAGAAGAACAGAGATAGCCAGAAAAGCAGCAGTTGCTCGATGGCAAACCAACACCGACGAGGAGCACAAAATGTCTTCATTAAGTTGGACAAGAGAACGTATCACGCAAAGCGATGCGGTGAGGCCTGACCTTGGCGCTCCGATGCCTTTCCTAAGATTCACCAAAGAAGGCAATGCGTTCGATCATAAAACGTGGTTTCGAGAACAGCTATTTAAAAACGCTCCTTGGCGTCACACGGAAAAAGGTCGGCTCGAAGAAGCCATAATAAACGTAGACGTCACCATCACAGGAAACTCTCTCGGAATTCGCCCGCTACGGATCGATTTTGATCCCGCACGAGGAGAAAACCACAGCGCACCAACTGTGCATCTTCATTACGACGATGCCATATTAGAAATCCTTGCATCAACGAATGTGATTGGATGCAGTGCTGTTGTGACCGCCGACGGAAACAGGTACACCTTGGAAATCGGCTAGCCTGATTTCCTTAGATTTCACTCTGTCAGCCAGATGCATGGAAATTGCACCTGGCTCGCAGTGCATTACATTTGAAATGCCAGACAAACGCTCCTGTGCCACTTTTATCAAATTTACATTGTTCTTTTTAAATTCTTTAATGTCCGCGTTTGCCTCAATCCCTACTGAGTTTCGCCCTTCCAAGGCTGCGGCCACCAAGAAGCTGGCCGATCCAAAGCAGTTGTCCAACACAACATCGCCCGGCTGTGTATAAGTCCGGACAAAGTATCGCCCCAACTCCACTGGCTTTTGGGTAGAATGCCAGACTCTGCCTTCGGATTCTGCCGTCTTGAAGTAGACGACGTCAGTGGGATACCGCCCACCATTTGACTTGACATGTGATGGTTTGAAATCTCCATAGGAACCTGTCAGTTGGTTCTTACGAACTCCTTTGTCATAGGGCTCTCCCGGAGACATCTGTGGCGTATATACAGGCTGCTTGGCATAAAAAATACAAATATCTTCATGCTTCCGAAGAGGTTGTTTTTTTGCGTTCAAAAAATTAGTCGGCTTAGACTTCACCCAAGTCACCTTGTACTTGAACAACTGTTCCTGACTCAAAATCAATCTTGCCGTAAAAGACCCCTGCCCCATGAGAGCAACCACTCCACGTGGAGCAAGAATTCGTCGGTAATGTCGCCAGAGTTTATCCAAGGGAATGATACTATCCCACGCGTTTTGAGTTGTCCCGTAAGGCAAATCACAAAGAACTAAATTGATGGACTTATCAGGGATATGGGACATTGCATCCAAACAGTCAGCTTCGACAAGAATTGATTTAGACATCGCCTTCCTCTTTCGTTTTTACAGACGAAGTCTCACTTTAGTACATTTTTACAACTAGTTAAACTTCTCAGCGAAAAATAAATCAACCCACAAAAACAGTTAGATGTCTCATGAATGCTTGACCGATCAAGCTTAGTCTTTTCAATTCTGAAACTTTTCCATAATTTTAGCCTAAAGGCCTTCGGGCCCGTCGTTTCTAGCCCTCTGGCCCCGTCCAGGAGCTCCATTGGACCCCCGGGGATTTTTTGCATAGAAATGTCTTGCGCTTCGCGCTGAAGCGGTGCAGAAGAGCGCCCCCGACGACCACCCCAACGGCCACGGAGGCATCACGTCATGTTCGCGGGCAAGGACTTCACCTACTCCGTTCCCTGGAACCTGCTGCTCATCACGGCGGGCTCGCTGCTCTTCGCCCTCGGGGCCAAGGGCGCGGTGGAGCCCCACGGGCTCATCACCGGCGGCATAACCGGCCTGGCGCTGCTGGCCAGCTACGCGGGCGGCATCGACGTCTCGGTCTGGTACATCCTGCTGAACATCCCGCTGTTCGCCCTGGGCTGGAAGGTCAGCCGCCGCTTCGTGCTCTATTCCATCTACGGCATGGTGACCATCGCCGCGGCGCTGGCCGTGCTCCAGGTGGACTTCCACATCAAGAACCAGCTCTACGCGGCCGTGGCGGGCGGGGCCATCTGCGGCGCGGGCGGCGGGCTCATGCTCCGCTCCCTGGGCTCGGGCGGCGGGCTCGACGTGGTCTCCGTCTGGCTGATGCAGAAGTACGGCATCGGCGCGGGCAAGACCTCCTTCGCCTTCAACGCCGTGCTCTTCACGGCCGCGTTCCTGCGCCTGGAGCCGGACCTGGTCATCGCCTCGTTCATTCAGCTCTTCGTGTCCGTGGCCGTGCTCGAATACGTGCTGGCCATCTTCAACCAGCGCAAGATGGTCTTCATCATCTCCGCGCACCACGAGGCCATCGCGGCGGACATCCTCAGCACGCTCCAGCGCGGCACCACGCGCATCTCGGCCCAGGGTGCCTACACCAAGGCCGAGCGCCCCGTGCTCATGACCATCATCAACAACATCCAGCTCAAGCGGCTGGAGGAGATCGTCTTCACCCACGACCCCAACGCCATGTTCATCGTGGAGAACACGTTCATGGTCATGGGGTTGGGATTCGGCAAGCGCAAGTGCTACTAGGGGCGGCCAGCGCATCGGGACGAGCCGGCTGCTTCAGGGTTTTGCGCGGCCCGGCGCGGGAGCGCCCAGCCAAGGGCCGGATCACTGCCATTTCTGGCGGGCATGCAGCACCCGGAGGATATGGACCGACTGCTCCCTGGAAAAGACGATCACGTACGGGGAGTTCGGCACCAGCAACTCGCGCGTTCGCTTCACTCGCCCTACCCGCGCCCGGTCCGGCAGGGTGGACAGGCTTTGCGCGGCGTCGAAGACCCGCTGCGCCATGGCGCTGGCAAGAGCTGCATCCTCCCGCAGCAGAAGGCGCACGATCCGCTCCACATCGTCCAGCGCGGGGCCGGACCAATCAATCAATGGTCACACCCAGGGAGCGAATGCGCTCCTTCGCGTCGGCATGGGAAACCACGTCTCCGCGCTCCACGGCTTCCACGCCCTCCCGGACCCGTTCCGCGAACCAGGCTTCGTAGTCGAGGTATTGGCGCACGGCTTCCTTGATCACCCAGGATCGGGAACGATCCTGCTGCTTGGCTATGCCATCGAGCTGTTCCAGAATGCTTTTGCTGAAGCGCACGGATGTGACCTGCTGCGTGGGCATGGCACGACCTCCCATTTGTATTACACAAGACTACAGCAGCACCGGAGCATGCGCAAGGGCTGCCTCGCCTCGCCCGCCAGGAGCTACAATCCCGCCAGCAGCTCGAAATACCGTTTGCGGCAGGCGTTCTCGGTTTCGATCATGGCCGTGAGCGGGGCGCGGAAGTCCGCCTCCCCGGCGGCGAAGAAGCCGTGCCCCCAGACGGCCGCCGCGCCTCCCCGGGCCAGCGCAAGAGGCAGGGTCCGCCAGAGGCCCGTGGGCCCGGTGCCCACCTCCCCGGGCACGATGGGCGCGCCCCCGGGGAGCTCCCGCGCCCTCTCGCAGGCCACGTGGCAGCGGCCCTGGCGTCCGGCCTCGCAGGGGTCGCCGCCGGAGTCCGGGCAGTCCATGCTCATGACCACCGTGAAACGCGGGTGCCCGTGCAGGATAGTCCGCCAGCGGGGCGGGCCGCCGCCCTCCCCCGCGTAGGCCCCGAGGTGGGCCGAGAGCTCGCTGGAGGCCGTGAGGCTGGCCGTGGAGGCCCGGCCGCCCCCCGGCAGGGGGCACGGGTCCACGCAGCCCTCCAGTTCGTCCAGGGAGCTGCCCGTCTGGCTGATGAGCACCGTCCCGCCCACCAGCGCCGAGACGTTGCCGAAAAAGGAATCCACCAGCCCGAGGTCCACCACGGCGCGCCCGGCCTCGGCCATGGCGGCCAGGGCCCGGGTTTCGGTTTCCAGCGGCCCCCGGGCCAGCTCCGGCCGGGGCGCGGCCTGCCCGATGAACGGCGGCAGCAGGGCCACGGCCCGCGCAAAGGCCTCGCGCCGCGCGGGAGTCAGCCCGCCCTCGCGCGCCAGGCGAAGATGGTCCGAAAAAAATAGCACGAAGCAGGCGAAGCAGAGGGAGGAATAGGTCACAAAGGCCTGCTCCGGGGTCATGGCCCCGCGCGCGGCAAAGCCCAGGCCCGGCACCAGCGCGCCCCTGCGCCCGGCCAGGGCCCGGGCCACGGCCCCGGGGGAGGCGTCCTCCGCCACGGGCAGGAAGTGCAGGAAGGTGCGGGTCTCGGTGTCCCTTGGGGTGAGGCCGCCGGGGTATTCGGCCGCCAGGAAGTCCACGATGGGCCCAAGCGGCCCGGCGGGCCGCCCGAGCACGAACCCCGCCGCGCCCAGCCCCTCCACCACGGGCGAGAACCGCGCGGCCAGGGCCTGGTCCGCTCCGCCGTTCCAGACCACGGCGTCGTCCTGCCCGGCCACCAGGGGGGCCTCGCAGGCCCCGGCCCGGCGCAGCTTGGCCGCGTATTTTTCTACGAGCCGTTCCATTCCCGCTCGTACCCTTCGGCAAAGAGGAACTGCTCCAGGCCCAGGAGGTCGTCGCGCCCGCGCAGGGCGGCCCAGCGCCCAGGGAACAGGTGGCGGAAGACCAGCAGCGCCGCCAGCCCCACCCGCGCGCAGTTCGTCAGGGCGAAAACGAGCAGCACGTCGTCGTTGGTCAGGTACTGCGTGTACCAGCCCTCGCCTTCCGCCACTTCGCCGCCCGCTCCCTCACCGCCCGCTCCGGCAATCCCCCCGGCAATTTCCCTGGCAACCGTCACGTCCATGCCGCCGCGACGGCGCAGGGTGGAGGTCAGCCACTTCTCGTTGGGGTGGCCGCCCAGGTCGATGCACATCTCGTAGAGCGCGTTCACCCGGTCGAAGGTGGGTTCATCCGCCCGGCGAAGCTCCTCCTTGAGGCGGCCGGACTGGAACTTCCGGCGGACCTTCTTGCGGTTCTCCTCGCTCTCGTGCCGAGCCAGCCAGAGCGGCTGCTCGTCCTCGTGGACGTGCAGGTAGTGGGCGCACAGCGCCGACTCCAGGCAGGCACGAAGCATGACGAAGACCTCGGAGAACTGCCCGCCCATGGCCAGGTGCGCCCCGGCGCGGAAGATGGAGTGCGCCTTGTGGATGAACAGCGAGCGCATCCAGTCGCGGTCGTCCTTGAGCGTGCCGCAGATGCCGAGGTAGCCCTCGTCCACCAGGCGCAGGCAGTGGTACTCGCGCGGCAGGTTGTGGAAGCTGCCGTACACGTTGCCTCGAAAGAGGTCGAAGAACCAGGTGAGGTCGTCCTTGCCCCAGCCGGGGGGCGCGTCCGGAGCGTTGCGCTCGTTCATGCGGGCTCCTCCTTGGGTTGCGGGGTTGCGGCCGGGCGGCCGCCGGACCCGAGGCCGCGCAGCCGCCAGTACCGCTGGCGGGCCTCCAGGAAGGCGGCGCGGTCCAGGGGCGGCGCGCCGTCCTCGGAAGGCTGGAAAAAGCGTGCGGGCAGGTCGTCGTCCTGGGGGGCGACCCCCGCGACGAGGTTCAGGGCCCGCTCCGCCTGGCAGGCGCGTTCGCCCAGGGCGGCGAGCTCCCCGGCGGTGCAGGGTTCTCCCGTGGCCGCCGCCAGCGCCCGGGCGTATTCCTCCAGCCCGGCCGCCAGGAAGAAGAGCGTGCACGCCCCCACGGACTCCAACGCCGCCACCGCGTCCTCGGCGGTCTTGACCATGCGCGCCTTGCCCTGGAGGGAGAAGCGGTCCGTGGCCACGGGCTTGCGCAGCATCTCGTGGCTCACGGCCAGGGCCCGGCGGTGCGTGCCGCCGCAGCTGGCCACGGCCATGGAAAGGCCCGTGCCCCAGGCGCCGCGCGGATCCAGCGGCGGCAGTTCCAGCCCCTTCACGGTCATGGCCGATTGCGAGGCACCGCGCGAGCGGGCGTAGCGGGCTGCTCCTGCGCCGAGCCCCTCGGGCCCCAGGGCCATCTCCTCCAGCGCGGCGAGCAGCCGCTCGCGCGGGAGGCCCTGCTCCCCGCTGATTTCCATGGCGCAGGCCAGGGTGGCGGCGGCCGCGTCCGGCTCCAGGCCGAGGGCGAGGGCCCGGCCGTAGGCCTCCAGGGCCAGGCCGGGGTCGGCGTTGCCGAGCAGCGCCGTGAGCTGCGCCATGGGCTCGAAGGATGGCAGTGGGCGCGCGCCCTCATCGGTCATGACCACCCGGCGGCAGCGCACATGGCAGCCCAGGCAGCCGCGAGGCTCGGGCGCAAAAAGCTCGTCCCAGGCGCAGGCCCCCAGCCCGGCCCCGGCCTCGAAGCGCGCGCGCCGGAAGTTGTCCGTGGGCAGCATGGCGCGGTGCTGCGCCAGGTCATAGAGCGCGGGGGTGCCGTACCGGGTGAAGCCCAGCTCGCCCATGAGCGCCGGGGAGGCCATGGTCAGGCGGAGGATGTCCTCGCGGACCTTGGCCAGCGCGGCCCTGTCGGCAACGGGGATTTCCGTCGCCGCCACATCAGGGCCGGAAGCGGCGGAGACGAACTTGAGCCCCTTGGCCCCGAAGCAGGCGCCCAGCCCGCCCCGGCCGGAGCAGTGCAGCCCGTCCGCCAGCACCCCGGCCAGGAGCGAGCGCGCCTCCCCGGCCGGGCCGATGCACAGGGCGGAAACGGCCGCTTGCTCCCCGCAGCCGCCCATGCCCAGGGCGCGGAAGGTCGTGTCCGTCGTGCGCCCGCGCAGGGGTTCGGCGTCCACAAGGTGCACCCCGGCCGTTTCCAGCTCCAGGCCGAGGAGCGCGCTGGAGCGCCCGGTGACGACCACGCCGTCCCAGCCCGCACGGCGGAGCCTCGCGGCCAGGCCGCCGCCGAAGGTGTCGTCCCCCTGCGTGCCCGTGCGCGGGGAGCGGGCCGCCAGCAGCCCGCGCGTGCAGCCCGGCACGGCCAGCTCGTCCGGCAGGCCCGTGAGCGGCCCGGCCAGGAGGAGGAGCGGCGCGTCGGGGTGGGCCCAGTCCGCGTGCAGGGCCGGCCTGAGCAGGTGCGCGGCCAGGGCCCGCCCGCCCGCACAACGGCGCAGCACGTCCCCCGGCAGCTCGATGACGCCCAGGGCCCGGGCCGAAAGGTCCACGGCAAGCAGCCTGCCCCGCCAGCCCAGGATCCCGGCGCGCGGGGCCGGGGTGGCCAGGGAGGCAATGACGGGGAAGGAGCAAGAGGCCGCCAAGGGATGGTCCATGGGTGCTGGTGTTCCACGGGGCGGAGCAAAAAGCAAGGGGCCCGGGGAGTTGACGCCGGGAGTCAATGTTGTACAGTCCGCCCATGGCCGCCAAGAAAGAGCATATCGACGTTTCCCGGCGCAATTTCCTCACGGGGTTCCGGCGCTTGCGCGAGAAGGACCCCGAGGCCGCCCATGCGCCCGTGGCCAAGACGGACGAGACCTTCGAGGTGCTCAGGGAGGCGAACCTCGCCTTCCGCGATGAACGCTGGGAGGAGGCCGCCGAACGGTACCGCGAATTTCTGAAGAGCGAGTCCAAAAACCCGGACGCGCGCTTCCGCCTGGGGCGCTGCCTCTACCGGCTCGGCAAATACATGCAGGCCAAGGTGGAGTTCGAGCAGACCCTGCGTCTGCGCCGCGAGGACCAGGACGCCGTGCTGCACCTGGGGCTGACGCTCATGCGCCTCGACCGGGCGGACAAGGGGGCGGTGATCTGGCGGATGTACCGCAACCCGGAGGCCATGCCCGTGCAGCGCGAGGTGTCCATCCAGCTCGCGTTCATCGAGGACGAGTCCATGGAAGCCCCGCCCGCCGCCGTCATGGCCGACCAGGTGGAGGAGGCCATGGAGCGCCACCGCCGCCAGTCCATGAACGCCTAGGGTTCACTGCTTCCCGGATTTTTTCCGCTGCTCCGGTGCGGCCTGCTCCTCGCCCGATTCCCCGGGCGCGCCGCCCGCGCGCCCCGCGATCCGGCTCATGGACGCGCGGATGTACCCGGCGGCCAAGCCGCCCATGTCCCCGGCACCGTCCGAGCCGCTGCGCTCCAGCCCGTAGGCCGCCAGATCCTCGGCGATCTGCCGCTCCATGCGCTCGGATTCGAGAAACATGACGTACGCCAGCGCGGCGGCGGCGTTGTTCTCCTGGCTGCCGTCGCCCAGCAGGGCGATCTGCTCTTCGGGAACGGTCTCGAAGAGCCTGTCCAGGAAGAGGTTCACCCACTTGGCATAGAGCTCCGGCAACAGCGGCGGCACCAGCTCCGCCACGCGCTCGGCGCGGGAGTCCGCCACCGTGCCGGTGACGGAGAAGAATTCCTGGAGCGCCTCGTTGCGGCGGCCGGACTCGGTGGAAACCCGGTCCATGATCACGGTGAAGAGATGTTCGCGCAGGATGTTCGTATTGCTCATGCGTCCTACGGGCGGGAACATAGCCAAGAGCGGCCCCGCTGCCAAGGCCGCACCGAGCTCACG
>JBFWJM010000090.1:0-11028 GCA_050253205.1 Desulfovibrionaceae bacterium | reverse complement strand
GGGCCGTCGTGCGGTTTTGCCCGCCTGCCGTACCGTTGGCGGGCAGGCGAATAACCCGGAGAGTTCGCAGGAGAGGCCCCTTGAGCGCCAGCTAAGAACGCCAGCTAAGAACGCCTGCCGGGAGCGCCTGCCGGGAGCGCCTGCCGAGAGCGGCGGCCCATGGTCAGCGTTGCCGGGGCTTCAGCGTGCGGGCAGGGCCAGCAGCCGCGCGAGGAACGCTTCCGCCTCCGGCGAATCCTCCCCCGGTGCCCAGGCCGGGAAATCCTTGTCCGAAACCGGGTCGTAGGGGCCCTGCTTGCACTCCAGGATCACGGTGTCCGGTTCCAGGCAGGCCAGGGTGTGGCAGACGCCGGGCTCCACGTCGATGCCGAAGGTTTCGCCCCCCGGGACGAGGTCGTGGTGCGCGGTGATGCCCCCGCGCTCGTCGAACAGCACCACCCGCAGCCGCCCGCGCAGCACGAGGAAGTTCTCGGCCTTGGGCGGGTGGAGGTGGCGGTGGGCCCGGAAGAGCGTGCCGGGCTGCATGGCGTTCAGCATGCGCTGGAACAGGGCGTCGTCGGTCTTGTGGAGCCTGAGGATCATGCGTTTTCGCGGGCTCTCGCGCGAGGCGAGCACGGCTCTGTCCACAAGCTCCCGGGTCAGGACGATGACGTCGGAGGACGGGGCCTCTATGGCAAGCCCGGCGGCTGGCTTGGATTCGGCTGGGTGCATGGCCCCATGCTAGGCCGCCCGGCACCCGGTGGCAAGTGCGGGGACGGCAAGTGCCGGGAAGGCGAGCGCCACCGCAAAATCCAAGGGAGCCAGGCTGTGGGGAGGACGCGGGCATAACAAAAAGGGCCCGCCGCAATGGCGGGCCCGGAATCCTCGGGAGGGGAAGCCTAGGCCAGCTGGCTCATGAGATATTCCTTGATCTCGTTGATGCCCTGCTCGCCGTCGAGCTCGATGTATTTGAACCCGCCGTCCTTCATGTTTTTGTAGAACAGACAGCCGGCCATGGTGCCGGTGGTTTCGTCGTAGTAGATGTCGTGACGCTTGTTGATGGCGTCCTCGTCCTGGTCGTCCTGGCGGGAGGAAAGCGCGCCGCCGCAGACACGGCACTTGTCGCCGTCGGGGGCGATGGCGGCGATGCCGATGTTGTTGGGGTGGTTAGGGTTGTTCTCACAGAGGCGGCGACCCATGATGCGGGCCTTGGCGATCTCGCGCGGGAGCTTGATCTCGATGACGTAGTCGAGCTTCACGCCGTCCTTGTTGAGCGCGTCCCAGAGCTTCTGGGCCTGGACCAGGGAACGGGGGAAGCCGTCGAGCAGCCAGCCGTTCTTGGAACCGGCCAGCACGTCGAGCACCATGGGGATGGTGATGTCGTCGGGAACCAGCTCGCCCTTGTTGATGTATTCCTTGGCCTTCAGGCCCAGCTCGGTGCCGCCGCCGATGTGCTTGCGGAAGATGGCGCCGGACTCGATGTGGTCGAGGCCGTATTTGTCTTTGGCCAGGGTGCCCTGGGTGCCTTTGCCGGACCCGTTGGGGCCGAAGATGAGAATGTTCATTCGGATTCCTCCTCGCGAAGTTTGTGATAAAGATAACAAGCTACCCTAGCGCCAGTTCACCTGCCTGTCAACAAAGGACGAACTGCATGTGACGAAAGGGTGTTGCGAGAGGGAGGGAGGGAGCGTCAGAACGAGGTGGGGTCCACGGGCTCGGGGCCGAGGTCGTCCTCGCAGCGGAACATCAGCCGCCCGCCCTTGAAGTGCACGGCCTTGCCCCCGGGGAACTGGTAGAGCTGCGGCCGGGGGGATTCCTCCCGGACGACGGCGGCATCCATCTCGAAGAGCGTGCGCGCGCGAACCTGCCCGGGGCCGAGCTCGTCCAGCAGCTTCTTATACAGCCGCAGGCGCAGGGCGGGGTGCATCTCCCGAAGTTCCACGCGCCGCAGCTCGGGCCCGCGCTCGGTGCGGATCACGTGGGCGGAGTCCACCGCGTGCTCCCAGTATTCCGCGTCCAGCGCGCCCTGGGTCCAGAGCCGGGCCACGGCCGAGGGAAAGCCCGCGTTCTCCTCGGCGATGAGCGGCAGGAGCTTGTTGCGAACGCGGTTGCGCAGGTGGTCGTTGAGGGCGTTGGAGGCGTCCTCCCGCCAAGTGAGGGAGAGGTCTTCGAGAAAGGCGGTCAGCTCGGCCTTGCGGGTGAGCAGCAGCGGCCGGAGCAGCCCGCGCTCCCGGTCCAGGGCGGGCATGCCCGAGAGCCCGGGCCAGCCCGTGCCGCGCATGAGCCGCATGAGCACGTCCTCGGTGAGGTCGTCGAGCTGGTGCCCGGTGACGATCCAGTCCGCTCCGTAGTCCGCCCGCACGCGCTCCAGGAAGGCGTAGCGCGCCTCGCGCCCGGCCTCCTCCAGGCCCATGCCGCGCTCCCGCGCCAGGGCCCGCACGTCCGCCCGCTCGGCCACGTAGGGCACGCGCAGGTCCGCGCAGCGCGCGGAAACGAAGCGCGCGTCCTCGCTGGAGGCGTTGCGCAGGGCGTGGTCCAGGTGGGCCGCCACGAGCCGGAACCCGGCCCTGGCCTTGAGGCAGGCGAGCAGGTGGAGCAGGGCGATGGAATCCGCCCCGCCGGAACAGGCCAGCACCAGCCCCTTGCCCCGGAGCGGGCTGTCCTCTTCGGCTTGTCCGCCGTCCGGGCGCGAATAGGTTCCGCGCAGCAGCCGCGCGGCAAAGGCCTCCACGTCGAGGGCGAGCCTGGCCCAGCGCGGGGGCAGTTCCTGGAGCGTGGTGGGGATGGGCCGGGCCATGGTCAGACCTGGATTCCCAGTTCCAGCAGAAAGTTGTCGAGGTAGTCCAGCATGTGGGCGCGCTGCTCGGCATTGGCGTAGCGCACGCAGGAGCAGCGCATGCGCCTGCGGGCGCGCACCAGGAGTTCGAGCTTGAGGTCGTGGGTCTCGCCCCGGCGGTCGATGACCTCCAGGGCCATCATGTACGGGCCGCACTCGTCCAGGTGCTCGCGCTGGTCGTCTTCGAGCAGATGTTCCGGCAGCGGCAGGTAGTAGATGCCCTCGATGGGGCCCTTGAGGCCCATGTCGTCCAGGGCGGCGACGACCTTCTCGGCGTTGTCGTTGTAGATGTCTTCGATGGTGTAGGCGCGCATGGAGCTGGTTCCGGTGGTCAGTTGTCGTTGATGTGGTCGTCGTCCTGGGCGTAGGGGGCGCAAAGGCCTTCATCAAGGCCTTCATCAATGCCTTCGCCATCAAGGTCTTCCTCAAGGCCGTTCAGGGCGTCCGGGGTGTCCTGGCCCGGGCGGGTGTGGTCGCGCGGGGGCAGGGTCGGGGCGTCGAGGTTGAAGAACTTGCGCGCGGTGCCGATGATGCGCTCGGCGGAGCCGTCCTCGGCGGTGCGCCGCCGCAGGTAGCAGAACGGCTCGTGCAGGATCTTGTCGGCCACGGAGAGCACCAGGGTTTCCAGAGCCTCGCGGGTGGCCTCGTCCGTGGTGCCGATGCGCTTGAGCGTGCGCCGGAGCTCCCGCCGGGCTATGGCGTGGCCCTGGTCGCGCATGGCCACGATGGTGGGATGCAGCTCCAGGGACTTGAGCCATTCCTCGAAGCGGGCCGTCTCTTCCGCAATCAGGGCGCGGGCCTTCACGGCCTCGTCCTGGCGTGCGCAGAGGTTCTCCTCCACCACGTCCTTGAGGTCGTCGATGTCGTAGAGATAGACGTTGTCGAGCTGGTTCACGTCTGGGTCGATGTCCCTCGGGACGGCGATGTCGATGAAGAACATGGGTCGGTTTTTCCTGGCCTTGAGCACGGCCTGCACGTCGCGCTTGTGGATCACGGCCGTGGGCGAGCCTGTTGAGGAGATGACGATGTCCACGTCGCGCAGGTGCTCGGAAAACCGCTCGAACTCCACGGGCGTGCCGTGCATGGTCCGGGCCAGCTCCACGGCCCGGGAGAGGGTTCTGTTGGCGATGACGAGCCCGGCCGCGCCGTTGTTCATGAGGTGGGTGGCGGCCAGCTCGGCCATCTCCCCCGCGCCGATGAGCATGGCGCGCTTGCCGCCCAGGTCGCCGAATATCTTGCGCGCCAGCTCCACCGCCGCAAAGGAGATGGACACCGCCGAGGAGGCCACGGCCGTCTCGGTGCGCACGCGCTTGGCCACGGAAAAGGACTTGTGCAGCAGGCCGTTGAGGATCACGGAGGTGGTGTTCTTGTCCACGGCGGCGCGGTAGGCGTCCTTGAGCTGGCCGAGGATCTGCGGCTCGCCCATGACCATGGAATCCAGGCTGGCCGCCACGGTGAACAGGTGCGAGACGGCCTCCAGGCCTTCGTAGGCGTAGCTGTTGCGGCGCAAGGTGTCGAGGTCGCTGCCCGTCTCCCTGGCCCAGACGCCGAGCATGGCGTCGAGCACGCCGGGCCGGGGCCTGCCCGCGCAGAGAATCTCCACCCTGTTGCAGGTGGAGAGCGCCACGCACTCGCGCACGGGACATTCGCCGAGCACGGCGCGCACGAACTCGGGATGGTTCGTCAGGGCGAATGCCTCGCGGACTTCGACGGGGGCGGTTCGGTGGTTGAGGCCGACGAGATAGATGTTCGTGTTCATGCGCCTAGGGCTTGAAGCTGATGGTGTGGTGGGCAAGGGAGATGACCAGGAAGAAGAAGATGCAGATGGCGAGCAGCGCGGGTTTGCGCCCCTTCCAGCCGAGCATCACCCGCTGGTGGAAGGCAAAGGCAAAGAGCAGCCAGACGCCCAGGGAGTTGAACTTCATGGCGTCCCAGGAAAAGGTCTTTTCCGGGTCGATCCAGTACCAGACAAAGGACGAGCACACGCCCAGGGTGTAAAGCGGGAAGCCGATGGCGATGGCCCAGTGGTTGATGGAGTCGAAGATGGCCAGGGAGGGCAGCCCGCCGTCGAGTTTCCTCAACGCTTCCTTCGACTTGAGCTTCTTGTTCAGGTTCAGCCAGGTGATGCCCGCGCCGAGGGCCAGGGCCATGAGCCCCAGGGAGACGGCCAGGGAGCCCACGTGCAGCCCGAAGAAGAGCGCCGTGAACCGGGGCGGGATGGTCACACGGATGCCCCCGGCGGCCAGGGAGGAGATGAACAGCAGCAGCGCCAGGGGCAGGGCCGTGAGGCCCAGATAGCGGGAGCGGAACTTCCACCAGAGGAAGAACCAGGTGGCCAGCATGGCCCAGGCCAGGAAGCTGACGTGGAACTTGCCGCCCAGGAGCGCGGCGTCGCTGATGGCGAGCATGGCCCCCAGGTCCACGGAATGGAGCCCGAACCCGGCCAGGGCGGCCAGCCCCGCCAGGCGGCGCAGGGGCTCGCGCCCGGCAAAGACCCCGAAGAAGAAGAGGATCGTGCCGAGCAGGTAGCAGGCCATGACGGCCATGTGGAGATATTCAAGTGACTGCATCGAGAAGGTCTCCGATGATGGGGTGCAGGTCCTCGGGCAACGTATCTCGCAGCACGGAGGCCGCCGTGTCAAGGTCCCGTCCGCCCAGGGCCGCGAGCAAAGGGGCCGAGGACGCCAGCGCGCGCAGCGTCTCGCCGTTGTGCTCCGAGGGCATTCCCAGGGCCAGCAGCCGGGGCCGCAGCGCCGCCAAAAGCGCCAGCAGCAGGCCGTATTCCTCGCCAACGGCCTCCTCCAGGCGCTTTCGCAGCACCTTGGAGACCGCCGGGGAACCGCCCTGCGTGGAGATGGCCAGGGTCAGCTCCCCGCGCCGGATGACCGAGGGCACGATGAACGAGGAGCGCTCGGGCTGATCCGCCACGTTGCAGAGCACGCCCCGCGCGGCGCAGGCCTCGGCCAGATCGAGGTTGGCCTCCGGGCTCGATGTGGCGGCCACGGCCAGGAACACGCCGTCCAGGTCGGCCTGCGCGAACGGGCGGCGGGCGATGTGCACGCGCTTGTCCCGTGCTAGGGCCAGCAGGGCCTGCGAGGGCTCGGCCGCCTCCAGCACGAAGACCTCCGCCGCGCCTCCCTCCAGCAGGCCGGAAATCTTGCGCAGGCCCACGCCCCCCGCGCCGAGCACGAGGCAGCGCTTGCCGGAGAGGTCGAGAAAAGCGGGGTAGCGGCGCATCGGTTCAGAATATACCATGCGCCCGGGCGTGTAAAATGGCGGGAGCGCACCTTGCCAGCCCGGCGAATTGTCGGCTAGGGTCGAAGGAATTCGACAAAACGTCCGGCAGCTCTCCCGCTTCGGGGGCTCCCGGAGGGAGGCTCATGGCCAAGGCGTTGATCATCCAACTCGCCCGCTTCGGCGACCTGGTGCAGACCAGGCGGCTCGTGCGCTCGCTCCTGGCCGAGGGCTGCGAGGTCCACCTCTGCCTCGACCGCTCCCTTGCGCCCCTGGCCGCGCTGGTCCACCCCGAATGCCGCGCGCATCCCGTCATCGCCCACGCCACGGGCCTGGGGCCGGAGGCGGCCTCCCTGGCCATCCTCACGGATAACAGACGTGCTTTCGCGGCCTTGCGCGCGGAGCAGTTCGACGCGGTCTACAATCTGAACTTCTCGGGCATGGCCTTCCGCGTGGCCGCGCTCTTTGATCCTGAAATCGTCGTCGGCTACCGCTGGAAGAACGGGCAGGAGGTTGTGCCGCCCTGGTCCGCCCTGGGCATGCGCCTTACGCGGGACCGCAGGCTGGGCATGAATCTCCAGGATTTCTGGGCACATTACGCCCCCAGGCCCATCGACCCCACGGAGGTGAACCCCGTTCCCGCCCCCCGGGGCGGCGGGCTCGGCGTGGTGCTGGCCGGGCGTGAATCCCGCCGTTCGCTGCCCGTGCCCGTGCTGGCTGCCGTGGCCGCCACCATGGCGGCGAAAATGGGCGCGCAGCGCCTGGTGCTCCTGGGCTCCGGGGCGGAGCGGCCAGCGGCGCGGCAGTTCATGAAGCTGCTGCCCAAGTGGCGCGGCACCATGGACGACCTCGCCGGAAGGACGGACTGGCCCGGGCTGGTGGACGCCGTGTCCGGGCTCGACAGGCTCATCACTCCGGATACTGGTACCATGCACCTGGCCGCGCACCTGGGCGTTCCCGTGACGGCGTTCTTCCTTTCCTCCGCCTGGTGCTTCGAGACCGGGCCCTACGGCCAGGGCCACGAGGTGCATCAGGCCGTGGCCGAATGCGCGCCCTGCCTGGAGTCCGCACCTTGCCCGCACGCGCTGCGCTGCCTGGAGCCCCTGGCCGGGCAGGGCATGCTGCGCTACATCGGCTCCGGCAGGGCGGAGCACTGCCCGCCTGGGGTGGCCACCCTGCGCTCCACCCTGGACGCCCTGGGAACGAACTATGAATGCCTGGCCGGGGCCGTGCCTGGAGCAGGGCGCAGGGCGGGGTTCCGCGCCTTCCTCGCCGCCCACGTCCATGCTGCGGACGGGTTTTCCGGCCCAAACGAGCACGACTTTGCCCGGTCCGCATACCAGGAGTCGGATTGGATGGTCCCACACCCCAGCTTCGGCGTTTCATGTTGATTTACAGGCTGTTATCCACTATCGCGCCAATCGTGCCACCTGGCCCCGCGCTGCACGGCAGCACACGAAGCAAATTGATTTTTATCTAGATACTTACACGAAAAAGTCTAGACTATGCAAAAACATCTTAAAATACTTGTAGTTTTGCCAATGTATGGCGGTTCGTTGCCCGTGGGGCGGTTTTGCGCCGCAGCGTTGCGCTCCCTGGGGCACGTGGTGGAGGAATTCGAGGCCCCGGCCTTCTATTCCGCGTACCAGGCCATGGACGACCTGCGCGTCACCTCCGAGCGCCTGGACTACCTGCACAACGGGTTCCTGCAACTGGTGGGCAACATGATCCTGGCCAAGGTCCAGACCTTCGAGCCGGACCTCGTGCTGGCCATGGCCCAAGCTCCGCTCTCCATGCAGGCCCTGCGGCGGCTGCGCAAGGACGGCGTGCCCACGGCCATGTGGTTCGTGGAGGACCATCGGCTGTTCACCTACTGGAAGGGCTTTGCCCCGTTGTACGACGTGTTCGCGGTGATCCAGCGGGAGCCGCTGCTCTCGCGCCTGGCGGAGATCGGCCAGGCGAATGCCCTGTACCTGCCCATGGCCGCCGACCCGGCCTTCCATCGGCCAATGGAACTGCCCGCTGCCGAGCGCCGGGTCTTCGGCTCGGACGTCTCGTTCATGGGCGCGGGCTACCCCAACAGGCGCATGGCATTCCGCGAATTCACCCGGCTGGACTTCAAGATATGGGGCACGGAGTGGGACGGCGACCACCTGCTCGCGCCCCTGGTGCAGATGAACGGGCGACGCATCACCTCCGAGGAGTGCGTGAAGATATTCAACGCCTCGAAGATCAACCTGAACCTGCACTCCAGCGTGGGCGTGGAGCAGCTGGTGAGCAAGGGGGACTTCGTGAACCCGCGCACCTTCGAGGTGGCGGCCTGCTCCGGGTTCCAGCTCGTGGACGAGCGCGGGCTGCTGCCCGAGTGCTTTGCGCAGGATGAGCTAGCGACCTTCACCAGCCTGCCTGAACTTAAGGAAAAGATGGAATATTTCCTGAACCATCCAGAGGAGCGCGAGGCCATTGCCCGGCGTGGGCGCGAGCGCGTGCTCCGGGAGCACACCTACGCCCACCGCATGGAGCGCCTGCTCGCCTTCACGGTCGAGCGGCTTTCCGGCTGGCCCAGGCCGAGGCCAGGGGCCGAAGCCGCCCAGGGCCTGCCGCCGGAGCTCGCCGGGGAGATAGGCGCGCTGGTCTCCGGCCTGGGGCTCCCGGCGGACGTCTCCTTCGCGGACCTCGTCTGGGCGCTTCGCCAGCGCTCTGGTGCGCTCTCGGACCTGGAAACCGCCGTGCTCTTCCTGGACGAATGGCGCAAGACCTACGTCAAGGACGCGTCCTGACGCGCCGATCGGTCCATTGCCTGGATAAAGTGGGCGCAGCCCCGTGGCGCGGGGCGGCTATTTCTTGCGCCGCCCGCGATGGAAGGCGATGAGCCTCGCCTCCACGCCCTGGTCCCTGGGTTCGTAGAACCGCCTCCCCACCAGCTCGCCCGGCAGGTAGTCCTGCTCCACCCAGGCACCCGGAAAGGCGTGCGGATACTTGTATCCCCGGCCGTAGCCCCACTCCTTCTGCAAGGCGGTGGAGGCGTTTCGCAGGTGCAGGGGCACGGGCAGCAGGCCGTTCTGGCGCACCTCGGCCGTGGCGTTGCGAAATGCCGAGTAGCTGGCGTTGGATTTGGGTGCCAGGGCGAGGTAGACGCACGTCTCCGCCATGGGGATGCCCCCCTCGGGCATGCCCACCAGCTCCACGGCCTGGTGGCAGGCCACGGCCAGGGGCAGGGCCTGGGGGTCCCCCAGGCCGATGTCCTCGCTGGCGGAGATGATCAGCCGCCTGGTCACGAACCTCGGGTCCTCGCCGGATTCCAGCAGGCAGGCGAGCCAGTAGAGCGCGGCGTCCGGGTCCGATCCGCGAATGGACTTGATGAGCGCGGAGGCGAGTTCGTAGTGCGAATCGCCGTCCCGGTCGCCCCGGATGACCACCTCGGGCAGGGCCTCGGCGAGCTGTTCGGGCGTGCGGCGGCCTTCGGGCAGTTGCGCGGTGTATTCCACCAGGTTCAGCAGGGTCCTGGCGTCGCCCCCGGCCATGGTGGCCAGGAAGGCGAGGCTCTCCTCGGGCAGGTCCGCTCCGAGCTCGGCCATGCCCCGGCGGGCGATGCCCCCCAGCTCCTCGCGCGAGAGCGCGCGGAAGCGCAGCACATGCAGCCGGGAGAGGAGCTGGCGCGTCACCGAGAACGACGGGTTCTCCGTGGTGGTGGCCAGGAGCGTTATCTCCCCGGTCTCCAGCAGGGGCAGGAAGAAATCCTGCTGCGCCTTGGAGAAGCGGTGCAGTTCGTCGAGGATGAGAATCTTGAATCCCGGCAGCTTCTTGCGCAGGTCCGCTATGCCCGCCTCGGGCGCGCTCACGCGTATCCAGGGGATGCCTGTGGCCTGCGCCAGGAGGATGGCCATGGTGGACTTGCCGCAGCCGGGCGGGCCGAAGAGGCACAGCGAGGGCAGGCGGCGCGCCTGGGCAAAGGCCTCGATGCGCTCGCGCAGTTGCGGCTGGCCCACAAAATCCTCGATGGACTTCGGGCGGATGCGGTCTGCCAGGGGCTGGTTTTCGGTGATCTCTATCTTCATGGCGACTTCTGGGAATGGAGTGGCTGCTTCGCCACGAGGCTAGCACAGGGCGTGCTGCGGGACAATCAATCTCCGGCGGCTGCCTGGGCCGCCTGGCCCTGGTAATACGCCAGGCTCAGGCAATGCAGGGCGGCCGTTTCCCAGCGCAGGATGGAGCCGCCGAGCGTCACGGCGGTGTACCCGGAATCCAGAAACCGCCGGGCTTCGTCATCTTCCAGCCCGCCCTCGGGGCCGATGACGGCCAGCGAGGGGCCCGAGAGCATGGACGGCGAGAGCAGCGGGGCCTGCCCGGCCCGCTCCCAGAGGAGCAGCCTGGTGGCGATCCCCCGGCCGCGCTCCAGCAGGGCGTCCGGCCCGGGCAGGGCCGTGAGCTCCGGGAGCCAGAGCGCGCCGCACTGCTTGGCCGCCTGGATCAGCTTGTCCTGCCATTTGTCCTTGATTTCGTGTGGGATGCGCCCCTGGCTCCTGGCCGCCTGCCAGAAGCACAGCTCCGCCGCGCCGAGCTCCACGCCCTTCTCCAGCAGCCACTCCCGCCGGGACGACTTGTTCCAGCCCAGCGCCAGCACGAGCCCGCCCTCCGGGCGCTGGTGGCGCGCCGTTTCCCGGGCTTCGAGCTCCGCGAGCTTCTTGCCGCAGGAGAGGACGGTGAACAGCCCCTCCGCGCCCTGGCCGTCGAAGAGCCGGACCACGTCCCCGGGCTTGTGTCGCAAGACCACGGCCAGGTGGTGCGCCTCGGCACCGGAAAGCGAGGCCCGGCCGGATTCCGGCCAGGCCTGGGGTGGAAGGTAAAACGAATTGAGCCGCGCCATGCCCTAGAGCTCGGGGCCCACGAGGTCCTCGTAGGTTTCCCTGCGGCGCACCAGGGCGGCCTTGCCGCCTTCCACCAACACCTCGGCCGCGCGGGGGCGGGAGTTGTAGTTG